>NZ_BTPU01000036.1:0-103220 GCF_036985595.1 Vallitalea maricola
CAAATTAGAACTACAGTTAGTAAAGCTAAAGAAGTTCGTAGAATTACTGAAAAATTAATAGCATTATCCGTAAAGGAAAAAGATAATTATGAAACAGTAACTGTAACTCAAAAAGTACCTAAGAAAACTGCTGATGGAAAAAGAGTGAAAACAGTAGTAGATGGTAAAAAAGTTACTGAATTTGAAAATATCGAAAAAACAATTAAAAAAGATAGCGCTACTAGATTACACGCACGTAGACAAATGCTTAAGGTTTTATACCCAGTAAAAGAAGTGCCTGTAAAGAATGCTGGTAAAAAAGCAAATACTAAACAAGTTAACTTAGTAGATAAGTTATTTGATGAGATTGCTCCAAAGTATTCTGATAGAAATGGTGGATATACAAGAATTATTAAAATAGGACCTCGTAGAGGTGACGGTGCAGAAGAAGTAATTATTGAATTAGTGTAATTTTGCATTAGTAAATAATATAGGGATTAAGGCATATGTGCACTTAATCCCTTATTTGTAATTAAAGATAAATAAATTAATTGTGTTGAGTTTTAAGGTAGGGTAATATATACTATTATAAGTATTCAATTTCTATACTATTATATTTCGATAATACTGAGTATTAAGGAGATATATAAGTTGAATTGAATAATTGCTATAGAGCCAGCTAATTAGTTCTGTACAATTTATAAAATCAAGGTAAATATATTGAACTTATTGAATAGGTGTATAGATGTTTACATTCAATATATAAAAGAGATTAATGTTTATAATAGTCTATATTACTTGACAATGATAATATAGCAACAGGTGGTGTGACAAATGGAAATGATTAGATCTAAAGGTTTGGTATATGAATATCATACCCATAATGATATGGGTGAAATAGAAGAATTAAATAGAGCCCTTGACCATGTGGATATAGATATCCATAAAGGAGAATTCATAGCCATACTAGGGCATAATGGTTCAGGGAAATCTACTATTGCTAAGCATTTAAATGCCCTTTTA
The DNA here is from genome assembly GCF_036985595.1 of Vallitalea maricola. Classification (NCBI taxonomy): domain Bacteria; kingdom Bacillati; phylum Bacillota; class Clostridia; order Lachnospirales; family Vallitaleaceae; genus Vallitalea; species Vallitalea maricola. The sequence continues at coordinate 1,003 of NZ_BTPU01000036.1, forward strand.
ACCCCATCAGAGGGTACTCTATGGGTAAAAGGTATGGATACAAAAAAAGAAGACGATGTATGGAATATAAGGCAAACCGCAGGAATGGTATTTCAGAACCCTGATAATCAGATAATTGCTACTGTAGTAGAAGAGGATGTCGCCTTTGGACCTGAGAATCTAGGAATAGAGCCAGGGGAAATAAGAAAAAGAGTAGATAATGCATTGGATACTGTAGGTATGCAAGCATATAGTACCCATTCACCTAATAAACTATCAGGTGGACAAAAGCAGAGAATAGCAATTGCTGGAGTTTTAGCTATGAAACCTGAATGTATTATATTAGATGAACCGACTGCAATGCTAGACCCTTCTGGACGAAAAGAAGTAATTGAAACTGTTCAGGAATTAAACAAACGTGAAAATATAACGATTATTCTTATTACACATTACATGGAAGAGGCTATAGAAGCAGATAGAGTATATGTGATGGATGAAGGTAAGATAGCATTACAAGGAACTCCAGATGAAGTTTTTACACAGGTAGAGCAGATGAAGACATTAGGACTTGATGTTCCACAAGTAACAGAACTGACTTATATGCTCAAAAAAAATAATATTAATATACCGGCAAATATACTTAATGTAAAGGAAATGGTTGATGCACTATGTCAATTAAAATAGATAACTTAACATATATTTATAGTCAGAATACACCTTTTGAAAAAAAAGCTATTGATAATGTATCTCTAGAAATAGAAGAGGGGGAATTTGTAGGTCTTATTGGACATACAGGTTCTGGTAAATCTACATTAATTCAACATTTCAATGGATTATTAAAACCTGCTAGTGGAAATGTATACGTTAATAATATAGATATACATAGTAAAGAAAAGCCTTTGCGAGAAATAAGACAAAAAGTAGGACTAGTATTCCAATACCCAGAACATCAATTATTTGAAATGAGTGTATATAAAGATGTGGCTTTTGGACCTACTAACATGGGGCTGGAAAAAGAAGAAATTGATAAAAGAGTTAAAGAAGCGATAAGTATTGTAGGATTAGGAGAAGAAACCTATGAAAAATCACCTTTTGAATTATCAGGAGGGCAAAAAAGAAGAGTAGCTATAGCTGGTGTTCTAGCTATGAAACCAGATGTACTAATTCTAGATGAACCAACAGCTGGTCTTGATCCTAGAGGTAGAGATGAAATACTTGATGAGATATCTAAATTACATGAAGAACTAGGTATAACAGTCATTCTAGTATCTCACAGCATGGAAGATGTAGGAAAATACGTAGAACGTATTATAGTAATGGATGAAGGCAAAGTAAGATACGATGACATACCAAAGAAAGTATTTAATCATATTGAAGAATTAGAATCAATGGGACTTGGTGTTCCTCAAGTAACCTACTTGATGCAAGAACTTAAGAAAAAAGGTTTTCTTGTTACCAACGAAGTAACTACAATTCAAGAAGCATACGATGAGATTATGAATGCTATTAGTAAGGATGTGAAAATATGATTCGAGACATAACTATTGGTCAATACTATCCTGCTAATTCTTATATACACAAATTAGACCCAAGAATGAAATTATTAGGGACCCTTGCTTTTATTATTTCCTTGTTCATTGCTAGTAATGTTTGGGGATATATTGTGGCATTTGTATATCTAGGAGCAGTAATAATTATATCAAAAGTACCTCTAAGATTTATGTTAAAAGGGTTGAAAGCAATATTTATTATAATTATTTTAACAGTTGTATTGAACTTGTTTTTTACCACTGGAGAAGAGAAACTTTTTAATATAGGAAGTGTTGTAGTATATAAGGAAGGACTGTATTTTGCAGCATTGATGGCTATCAGACTTATTTTTCTAATAATTGGTTCTTCAATACTTACCCTTACTACTTCACCAATACAACTTACAGATGGTATAGAGTACTCATTGAATCCATTGAAAAAAATAAAGGTACCAGCTCATGAAATAGCTATGATGATGACTATAGCATTAAGATTCATACCTATTTTGTTAGAAGAGACTGATAAAATAATGAAGGCTCAGATGGCTAGAGGAGCTGATTTTGAATCAGGTGGTATTGTAAAAAGAGCTAAAAGTCTTATTCCCTTGCTTGTACCATTATTCATATCTGCGTTTAGAAGAGCAGATGATCTAGCATTAGCTATGGAAGCTAGATGTTATAGAGGTGGAGAAGGACGAACAAGGATGAAACAACTAAAGTATACCAAATATGATCTAGTCGCATTGATTGTATTGGTAGTTTACATTACTATACTTATTATTCTTTAATTAGTATGGTAATTTTATAAAACAACTTGAAGGTGAAAATAAATGGGCAATATTATGCTAGTAGTAGCTTATGATGGAACAAAATATTGTGGATGGCAGGTTCAAAAAAATGCAATTACTATTGAACAAAAGATTTATGAAGCTTGTCAGAAATTGTTTTCCCGGGAAATAAAAATAGTCGGTGCAAGCAGAACCGACACAGGTGTTCATGCATTAGGTCAAATTATTGTATTAAAAGTAGAAACATCAATACCTATAAATAAAATACCTTATGCAATAAATGCTTATTTACCCGAGGATATAGTAATAAGGGATGCAAAATTGGTTACTAGTAGTTTCCATCCAAGATATAATGCAAAAAATAAAACATATGAGTATAGAATATACAACTCTAGATTTCCATTGCCACAACACAATAGATATGCTCATTTTTATCATAAATCTTTAGACATAGATAAGATGAAAAAAGCAGCCAAATACTTTATAGGTGAACATGATTTTAAAGCTTTTTGTTCAACGGGAAGTAGCGTTAAAACTACTGTCAGGGAAATCTATAAATGTGAAGTTACCGTTGAGGATGAAATGATTGCCATTAGTATTAATGGCAATGGCTTTTTATACAATATGGTTAGAATTATTGCAGGAACATTAATAGATGTTGGAAGAGGAAAGATTGAGCCCGATTATATTATAGATATTATAGACTCAAAAGATAGAAGTAAAGCAGGGGCAACTGCTCCAGCTAAAGGATTAACTCTAATAAAGATTAACTATGATTAGATGATGAAAGGAGGAAGTTACTGTGAAACAAAAATTATTATTTGTAATAGCAACGATACTCTGTTTTGGATTATTTACAAGTAGTGTACAAGCAACTGACTCAAACAAGGAATATGATGAGGAAGTATATAAAGAAGAAGTAATACCGGGTAAAGTTATTGCAATTATAAAAGATGAATATGAAACCTTAGAGACATCAGGTGGAGATTACATACAAAAAGTACAAGTATTGAAGGTAAAACTTACTAAAGGTAAAGAAAAAGGAAAGTTAATAGAAGTATACAATACGGTAGACGGCATAATGGCTAATAGTTTTGATGCAAAAGTTGGAGACGAGCTGTATGTTGGTATTGAACGTGATGAAGAAGGAAATATACTGCAAGGTCATATAACCAATGTCAAGAGGGACAAGTATCTAATTTATCTGGTTATAGCATTTATATTATTGACCATTATTGTGGGTGGAATAAAAGGTGTTAAGACACTATTTACATTAGGTATTACTATTGTAGGTGTTTATTATATGCTGAGAGGTATAATAAACGGTCAGAATCCCGTTGTTACATCTATATTGGTATCTATTGTAGTAACGATTATAACTATGTTTGTTATTGGTGGGTTTAATAAAAAAGCTATAGCGGCTATAGCAGGAACTTTATCAGGTGTTATAATAGCAGGTACCATATCACTTGTAATTGGATATTATGCTAATCTATCTGGACTTGAGACATCAGAATCTCAGATGCTCTTGTACTCTACAGAATCAATGCATCTTGATTTTAAAGGAATATTGTTTGCAAGTATTCTACTTGGTACCCTAGGTGCGGTAATGGATGTTTGTATGTCCATATCTTCATCAATAAAAGAGTTAAAAGATAACAATCCTTTAATGACAGTTGGACAACTATTTAAATCAGGAATGAATATAGGTAAAGACGTAATGGGTACCATGTCAAATACCCTTATTTTAGCTTATGCAGGTACATCAATGTGTTTAATGTTGTTATTTATGGTAAATGACATGACCTTAGTTGATATAGTTAATATGGAATTGATCTCGACAGAAATAGTTAGAGCTTTAGCTGGTACAATAGGTCTAATTATATCTATTCCTATAACAGCAATAGTAGCAGCTCTTATGGCTAAAGGGGATTATAATAAAGTATAAACCCAATAAAATGATGTTTTATCCACAATTTCCAATATGAATATATAAGAATTGTGGATAAATATAAAAAAACGTATAAAAATGTGGATAATTTCTTTAAAGCACTTGACACACTAGGTTGGATGTACTATAATATTGAAGCGTGAGTTTGTAGATTAAAATCCATTAGCCCCGGATTTTGATAATACATGAGAAATCGAACTGAATAAGGAGGGAACTCGATGAAAACCTTTATGCCAAAAGCAGAAGCAGTTGAGAGAAAATGGTATATAGTAGATGCTGAAGGTCAAACTTTAGGACGTTTATCATCTGAAATAGCAAGAGTACTTATTGGAAAAAACAAGCCTATCTATACACCACATGTTGATACTGGTGATAACGTAGTAGTTATCAATGCAGATAAAGTTGTATTAACAGGAAAGAAATTAGACCAAAAATTATACAGATATCATACTGGACATCCAGGTGGTTTAAAAGAAATAAAATACAAAGATATGATGAAGAATAAACCTGAAGAAGTAGTTATGCATGCAGTAAAAGGTATGCTTCCTAAGAACAAACTTGGAAGAAAAATGCTTAAAAAACTACGTGTATACAGAGGTTCAGAACATAAACATGAAGCTCAAAAACCAGAAGTATTAGAAATCAAAAACTAAATGATTCGTACTGAAAGGAGGAATACAAGTGGCACAATTAAAATATTATGGCACAGGTCGTAGAAAGCATAGTGTTGCTAGAGTATATTTAGTACCTGGAACAGGTAAAATTACAATTAATAAAAGAGATATAGATAATTACTGTGGACTTGAAACTTTAAAAGTTACAGTACGCCAACCATTAGAATTAACTCATACAACAGATAAATTTGATGTTATTGTTAATGTACATGGTGGTGGATTCACTGGACAAGCTGGTGCTATCCGTCACGGAATTTCAAGAGCTTTATTAAAAGCTGACGATGAATTCCGTCCAGCTCTTAAAAAAGCAGGTTTCTTAACAAGAGATCCAAGAATGAAAGAAAGAAAGAAATATGGATTAAAGGCTGCAAGACGTGCACCTCAATTCTCAAAAAGATAATATTTCAAACTTACAATCCCTCAAACACTTGTGTTTGGGGGATTTTTGTATGCATAAGAATTTGTGAAAACGTACAAAATTTTACTTATAACTAACAGGTAACTAACAAAAAAATATAAAAAATTAAATAAGCTCTATAGCTCTTTTTAATTCCGCAATATCTTTATGAGTATATATGTAGTTTGATAACTCTCGTGACCAATAATTTTTTGAAGAGCAATAGTATCATCACCAGCATTACTTATTAATGTAGCAAGAGGGTATGCCTTGTTTTTAAATCCAAGTTGTTCTATGATAGGCTTAAAATTATCCCTATAATAATTATCATATTTATAAGGCTTATTGTCTGTAACTGAAATTTAGAGTTTGAAACTGCTCTAATATTAAAAGATAACAAATATAGCACTTTAATTTAATTAAATATACGTACTATTAAATTATTATTTTAAGAATATTTTATATATTTATTAAATATATAAAAAGTATACTGTTATTAAGAATATTATATATTATTATCAAAATATTTATGATATAATTTAATTACTTCGATCGAAGTAATTAAAACAATAGGAGGAATAATAATGAAAAAATTACTTAGTATGGCTTTATCTTTGACTCTTGTATTGACCTTATTTACATTTAACACTTATGCTAAAAGCTATGATTTTAATGACCTTGTTCTAAGATCTATTGACAATAATATGATTTATGATTATTCTTTTAACCATGATACAGGTAGATTAATAGTACGTATGAAAACTAATGCAGAACACATATATAGAGAATTACGATTTAAAGTAGTAGTTTATGATTACAATGGGGACTGTATTGGTACTTATAGTGCAAATGATTATACGAATTACCTTATCGAAAGATATCAACTTTATTCTGGGGCACGTACCATAAAAATATATTATTATGTAAATGATGAACTCCAGGAATCTAAAAAGGTTCGTTTATAATTATTTAGACCAATTATCCAAGGGACATCTGTTGAGAAAAATATGTCATATCATAGAAAAATTTAACAACAATATATTAACGTATTTCATCGGTGTATTGTATACAATATACTAATTATTTAAGAGGAGGAAGATTTATGAAGAAAAAAGTATGTTATGTAATACTTATGGTTGCTATAATTACAACCACTATACCAACATATGCAGCAAGTATTGAAAAAAATAGTGAATATAAGACTGTTGTTGCTTATGTTGCATCAAAGTATTTGAAAGAAAAACCCAATAGAGGGAATTGTTGGCTAGCAGAAGTTGTTTTAAAAGATAAAGATAGTCATTTAAATGTTAGAGCTAAACCTTCTACTGATGGTAAAATAATAGGAAAACTAAATAACGGTGATATAATCACTGTTTACTTAAATAGAAGAATACCAAAAGGTTGGTCACAGATATATTATAAAATAAAAAAGTAATAGGCTATTATAAAATACTGATTAGTACATAGGAGCCTTAAATGATATGATACCTCTAAAGTAGACACGGCAAATAACAAAATCTACTTTGGAGGTATTATTTTTATGTCCAGATCTCCTTACTCGTATAAGGACAAAGTAAAAGCATGTGAGGATTACCTTAGTGGAGGATATAGGAATAACTGATGCCCTTATATTCATAAATAATGTGAGAAGAAATCAGATGGTTAAAGATGGAATATTTATTCCTTTGTATTGCCATGTAAATGAACTAGACATCAAGCAACTATGAATTCAAGGCAAAAAGAAGGATAAAAAGATGTACTACAATTCCCAAAAAGCTACTAATCTATACATACAAATACATTTTAGAGGTAGGCAGTTTGTAATGATAGACAACTACCAAACTCATATCAATATTATTTATTTGAATACGAAGATACACATTCACAGATAGAAATCATACTTTTGAATGCGTGTAACCCTTTACTAATAACTAACAAGTACTAACAAAAGTTAGATAGACGCAGTAAAATAAGGATGACAAATTCTCAAAAAGATAATATTTCAAAACTTACAATCCCTTAAACACTTGTGTTTGGGGGATTTTTAAGTAATTGGAAACGAGTGAAATTATTTAAATTTTAGTAAAGCTAATTTAGCTGGTATCATAGACAAATAAGTTAAAAAATAGTAATATTAATATTGTGGTATCGGGAAAAGATAAATCTGAGATACTGATATCTGCATAAAAAATAGTAATTACAAGGGGGATATGTCTATGAAAAGATTGTTTATGATAATATTTTTGATTTTATTCTTAGCTGGATGTTCTACTACAACTAAGGATAATTCTGATAATATTGCCAAAATAGATAATGAGTTTGCTGAAGACTTATCTGTAGGAGATACTAATATAAATGATACGGCAAATATAGAATTGAAACAAGAATATAGTAAAACTATAGATTCAAAAATGATATCAACTTATAGCGAAGATGAAAGTGATGGATATTCTTCAATAGATAAAGAAAATGAAATATGTTTAGTTGATGGTTATGAAGTAATAGCTAAAAGCGAAAGTGTTATTGCAACGTCTAATGTTAAGTTTAGAAAAAAACCTGATATCAAGGCAAAAAGCATAGAACATTCATTATATGATGAAGAGCGTGGAACAGTTGATTTTTTTATAAAGGATACTTATCTCAATGTAATTGGACATACAAAAGATAAATTTGAAGTAAATGGAAAGGAAAATTATTGGTATTATATTTTTGAAAGAGGACCATATGGTGAGACATATGAAGGATGGGCATTCGGTGAATATTTAGAACCAATTCAAAAATTTCAAGGAATTTATGTTAGGACTGAATTAGAACAAATATCTATACGATGCTCTTTAGATAAAACAAGTGGTGAAATTGGACAGTTAGAAAAAAATAAGGAATATAAAATAATAGATATTATAAAAGATGATGAGGGTGACGTCTGGTATCATATTACTATAAATAATGAACAAGAAGGATGGGTAAATAAGCAAGGATGTACGATTGTTATTTATGATGATAATAGTTTTAAAGATGTAATTGATAATCCAATCTATAGATTTACGAATAATTGGATTTACTTTTCAAGTAAAAATTCAATCTATAGAAAAGCTTGTGAAAGGATGGATTACGAAGTTATATACGATACTGTAAGTTCTATGAATTATATTGACTATAAAGTTATAAATGAATATCTTATTCTAGCACTTCCAGTCATAAATGATAATAATTATATAATATTATGCAATAAAAATACTGGTGAAAACACTGTAATAGCAAAAAATGCAACCTCTATAAAAATAACTGATACTCATTTAAACTACATATGTGATTACGATTATGATTCAGTGAACATTTCAATTGAGATAAATGATTTAATAAATGGACAAGAAATAATGGAACAATATCCGTTTAATAAAGTATCAATATTTTTATATGATGATTGGGCTATATATGACAATCATATTATGTATAAAAACACATTAGAAAATTGCGATGAATTTTATTATTATAGATATCCTGAATATATAGAGCCTAATATTTATATGGATTCTGGATATTTTGTAAATAGCTTTATGAATTTAAAGAAAATTGGTAAAGAAAAGAAAATAATAAGTAGTATAAAAGATAATGTTTATCAATATGACTATTCAGATAAGTTAATTGCTTATATAAATGAAGACGATCGTTATGTATATATTGTTTGTAGAGAAGATGGTATTAAAAAACGTATTACAGACTTTAAGGTAAGTGAAGTAAGAGTTTTTAATGACGATGAAATATATTATAAAGTACCAGATTCTGATATTTTATATTGCTATAAAAAATCTAAACACAGCCAAGTGATGGATAAATGTGTAAAAACATATGAAATTATTGGAGAGTATATATATTTTGCGGATACTACTAATAGCTTTTATAGAATGAAATTTGGTAGCAATAATATAGTCTTACTTTCAGAAACACAAGTAGGTCAAATAATTAAACTTAATAATGAGATATATTACTATTTAAAATATGATAGATATAATATTATATATAAAATAACAAATGATATTACAGAAGGTAAATACGTACGCCTCATTAGTGAAATGGACTTTATGTTTAGTGGAAAAGGAAATATTTATTATTGTAATTCAAAGACTTTTACCAACCTTTTATCAATAAAACCGATTACAGGACAATTGCCAGGAAAAGTGATTCATGATGATGAAAGGTGTGGTATATTTACCTCTTATACAGGATGGGATGAAATAGTATACGTTTATAACAAGGATAACGATAACATTACCCCGATATTCGATAATATTCATTATACTGGAACAAAGGTTTGGGGTTGCTGGGTTTATGGAATAGAATGTTCAGATATGTCTTTATATAGAAGTAATATGGTAACTCATGAAAAGCAAAGAATTTATAATAATGTACCTAATGATTTCATATTTAATGTAGTAGATTATGAAAGGATAGTTACTCTTGTAGATGATACCGATAAGTTAAAAATATATAATATAACTACAAAAGAAGAACAGTTAATTTCTATTGAGTGTGCTGAAATACTATGGGAATATAATAATGAATTATATTATATAACTACAGATAACAGATTGATGAAGGTTAGCTTAAATGATATAAATATAAAGGAACAATTGGCTGATAACGTAAAATTAGGTCAAATGTATAATGTCGCAAATACTTCACCTTTTTGTATGTTGGTTGACATAGAGGCTGAGAACTTAAATGATTATATATTATATATAACTACAAATGATGAGTTGATAAAATTTGACATAATTAGTGGTAATAAAATTAAAATTGCAGATAACTGTAATGAAATACTTCAAGATATTAGTTACCATTTTAATTATGAACATATCTATTATATTGATCAAAAATCGTGCCTATATAGAAGTTGTGAAAATGTAAATGAGAAAATATCAACAGGAAGCATAATCCCCTTTAATGATAGATATGAAGTATTTGATAAATATATTGTTTATATGATGCCTACTAGTGAAGAGAATTGTGTAGAATATATTAAGTATAATACAGAAACTGGAGAAAGTGAGTTTATTGGTAAGACTACTAGGTTGGTAACATCAATTGTGGTTAAAGATAATGAGCTGTATTATAATTATCATCGTGGAGGTTCTTGGTAAAATAAAAGTTATATAGTTAATATATCACTAATATAAAAACCCTCAAACAGCGATGTTTGAGGGTTTTACTAATTTTTGGATATCTTTATGAGTATATACCTAGCTATAGCTTTCCTCAGCTTCTGCATCTTCCTTAGTTTCATGAACCGTACCGAATGGATGCTCAGGTGGTGCATAGATAGAATATAATTTAAGAGGTTCGTCACCAGTATTGATTACATTATGCCATTTACCTGCAGGTATCATAATTGCATAATTATCATAAACTCTTTTTTGAAAATCCAGCTTATCTTTACTATCTCCCATTCTAACAAGTCCTTCACCTTCTTCAATACGTATGAATTGATCGACATCTGGATGGACTTCTAAACCTATATCATCCCTAACATCAATACTCATCAAAGTTACTTGTAAATTGTCGCCTGTCCATAAAGCTGTACGATAAGTTTCATTTTGTCTAGTAGCCTCCTCAATATCAACTACATATGGTTCTGGTCCATAATCTCTCAATTCAATGAATCCTAATTCTGAAGTATAGATTGAAGTATCATCCCAATAAGGATATGGATACTTATCATAAAACATATCATATGGATCATAAATTGGTATATCAACACAGTAAGGACATGGATATTCTTTATAATAATGATACATAGTACTTATCCTTTTACATAGATTTAATATATAATATGCCTTAATTCTCTAGAACGTACTTCAATCTTATGAAAATCTAAACTACAGAAAGAAAATAAAAAAAGACTACAATTGTAATATTTTTGTTGTTTTTTCCAATTACATCATTTATACTAGAAATAAAGTAAAAACTGTTAAAATCAGATTATAAACAAGATAAACCAGAAAATAAAATTTCTGGTGCAACGTAATAGGAGGAAAATATGAAAAAAATATCATGCTTATTATTAATATTCAATTTAATGCTAGTTTTAATTGGTTGTTCAGCAAAAGAACAATTGAAATCAGAAGCTCAGGTTCAGGTATCACAACAAACTTCAGAAGATGAAAATAAAGATAAAGCAGAACAGCCTGACAAAAAACAAGATATTAATGATAAAGAAGCAAGTAAAAAGAAAAATAGTATTGAAGAGGAGAAAGACCAGAATATAACCAAAGAGAATGATAAACATACATCAAATGAGTCAACCAAATGGATCGAAAATAATGGAATGACAGTACAAAAACAAGTAGATAAAAAACTTAAAAACTTTGATGCTATAAAAAAATATCTACTAGATGATGAAACCTTTGGTTTGGCTTATTGTGAAATGCAAGGTGAAAACTTTAACTATGATAATTATGTTTTGCATCATATAGATTTTACTGGTGATAATGAACTTGATACCATTATTGTTACTTATACTGATGAAGATGATTATAGAACAGTTGTTTTTGTTACGTTGGAAAATAATGATTACAAGTATTATTTAACTGATCTAAGAGCTACTAAAGATAGTAAATTCTCCTATGAGGATGGTTTTGTAATAGAAGAACAAAATGGATATAGTAAACTAGCTGTCAATTTTTCAATTGAAGATATAAATTTTATCAAAGGAACTTATGGTGGCTTTAGTAATGAGATCATAGAATCAACTTATGATCTTAACCCTGACATGAAATACAAAGTGATAAATACAGTAAATAAAATAGATGGATACAAAAAATATGACACTGACTACATAAAATACTTTTATGATGAAACAGGGAAAGAGCATTTGATAACACATACTAGATATCACTATGATTTTGATGAAGAAAATAATGAGCATAAGTCTACAGAAGAAATAATCGCAGATAACGATTTATCAAAGATTATGGTAGATAATTTTATTGTAGGCAATGATGATTCCCTAAAAACTTTTGAAAAAGTCATTGAAGAAGCAGGTGATATAAAAGGTGTTATAGACTACTATATAGAAAATAGACAGAAATTCCAAAGGAATGCGAGAATCAATTACATTAATCACACGATTCACTATATAAGCAGATTTACTGAAAATTACGATTGTATGGCAGACGATGAAACTATATCTGATGAAAATATAGTAAAGGTTAGTTTGTGGGGTGATAATCCTATACCAGCTAACGCTGAAAGTATATTTAAGATTGTGAAATGCTTCTACATAGATGACGGTGAAAATATGGATTATAATTTTACATTACAAGATGGATATTATAAGATAATATGTGTAGATGATAGTTATAGTAATAAAATAAGAATGCTGAGATTTGATAAAGCAATATTAGATGGGGAAGATGTAGGTTATATATCAAGGCAAGATGAATATGTGGATATTATATTTGATACTAAAGAGAATGTTTTTACAAAAGCTGATAATATTGTATATCCTACTATATTAATTAAAAATCTTTCACAGTTAAATGAATTGAAACATAAGAGTATTTGGAAAGCAAATGCAGTGATTATACCTGAAAAGGTCATTTTTCTTGAATATGCAGATGAAGACATTTAATGAAAAAAAGATTGTTAATCTATATATGTCAAATAAACTAAATGATTTAATTTTATACTAACAAATAAATTGTATTTACCTAATGAACCTCAAAATATAACAAATTAGAGGTTCATTTTTATATTCGAATGAATTACTACTTTTTAATATATGAATAGAAACTGATCATAATATCAAGGAAGTTTTTATTTACTAGTTAAATTATTGAACTTAGTAAATAATATTTAAAAAGTCATTGACTCATATAGAAATCAATATTATAATATGATTATTAAAAGAATATACAAGGATTAATGTATAAAGAATTTATATTAATTATATTATAAGGAGCTATTATATGGCTGGTTTAAATCATAAAGATATGAATAGTAACAATAAATACGTCCTCTTGAAAGATATAATAACAAAAGGTCCTATTTCAAGAATAGAGCTTAGTAAGACAACTGGATTAAGTAAAATGACAGTTACTGCAATTGTGAATGAGTATATCAAAAAAGATATAATATGGGAATGTAGTGAAGCAAAATCTACTGGAGGTAGAAAACGAACTAATCTAGATGTCTCCAATGATTCATTATTGACAATGGGTATTTACATAGGTCGTGATTTTTTGCAAGTTGGTATTATTAATCTGAAAGGGCAGATATTACAGACAGAGAATATATCTTTGAACGAAATTAAAAGTAATGAAATGTTAATAGATAGTATTTTCATGTTAAGTGATAAGCTCATTCAAAGTCGATACAAAGATAACATATGGGGAATTGGTGTATCTTGTGCAGGACCTTTATTAGTCAGTGATGGTATTATCCTGAATCCTCCTGATTTTAATAATGTTCATGAATTGAATATAGTTGGAATTCTAAAGAATAGATACAATCTTCCAGTATATCTGCAAAATGACATGTGCGTAGCAGCACTAGCTGAAGTATATTTTGGTGAAAATCGTCAAATTGATAACTTTATCTACATTGGAATCTCTTCTGGTATAGGAGGAGGTGTAATAATCAACAAAAAATTATTCACCGGTTCCTCTGGATTAGCAGGTATCATTGGACACAGTATTGTAGAAATGAATGGAATTCCTTGTGAATGTGGACAAAGAGGTTGCCTTGAAAAATATAGTAGTACTAGGGCTGTGACTAAATGGGTCAAAGAACAGGGAGGCGGAGACTTATCCTGGATTGAGTTATTAAATAAAGTAGCTAAAGGGGATAAGATTTGCTTAAAAGCTATCGAGAGAATGGCTGATTACCTAGGAGTTGCAATCTGTAATATGCAAAGTGCCTATGATACAGACTGTTTTATTATTGGTGGTGACTTGAATTCATATCAAGATATGGTTATAGACCGATTAAAGGATAAGATGCAGGAATCCTCATTTTTTAATGAGAGAAAGAATAAGGTACAATTAAAACCTTCAACTTTCATGGCAAGTGCTTCTTTTATTGGTACAGTAGCTTTGGTTATGGAGAATAATTTAACCAATTATTAATATACGCTTATAGAAAGCATGACAAATAATCCGTGTTGATATAAAAAGTACGTATTACATTTAATGATGTTAAACATAAATATAAGTAACTGAAAGGCTGATATAGATGAAAATAGGAATAGATTTAGGTGGAACAACAATGTCAGCAGGAATTGTAGATGAGAATAACAGAATCATTGATAGAAACCAAATTGATACAAATAGCTCAGAGTCCCCAGAAAAACTTATTCAGAGAATGGCAAATCTAGTCAATGAACTGATTGAAAAAGCTGATATTAAAAATATTACGCATATTGGGATAGGATGTCCAGGAATGTTGGATAGACAGAATGGTATAGTACTGTATTCCAATAATATTGGATGGGAAAATATACATCTTATTGATGCCATGAAAAAATACTTTCATATACCAGTATACCTAGAAAATGATGCGAATTGTGCTGCTTTAGGAGAATATATCGCTGGAGCAGGAAAAAAATATTCATCTATGGTAATGGTCACCTTGGGTACTGGAATTGGTGGAGGAATAATTATTGACGATACATTATATCGTGGTAAAAATGGTAACTCAAGTATTTTAGGGCATTTAATGATGGCTGATAATGGTGAATTATGTACTTGTGGACGAAAAGGGTGCTGGGAAGCATATGGTTCTGTTAGTGCTTTGATTCGTATGGCTAATGAAAAGGCTGACGAATACCCTGATTCTGAATTAGAAAAACAAAGGAAATCTTCTGGCAGATTAGATGGTAGGAATATATTTGATGCAATACATAATGGTGACAAAGCCGCTAATGAAGTGTTTGTTAAGTATATAAGCAATGTTGCCCAAGGAATCGTTGACATTGTCAACATATTAGATCCTGAAGGAATTGTCATAGGAGGAGGTATCAGTAAGCAAGGAGAATTTATATTAGAACCTATCCGTAAAATTGTTAAGGAAAATATATATTGTAAATCAATGGAATTACCTAAAATCACTGCATCAGGATTGGGAAATAACGCAGGAATTATTGGAGCAGCTTGTTTAGACCATTTTGTATAGGTAAAGCTAATTTTATAAAAAAAGACTAACTGTTGCTTAGCATACAAGGAAGATAATATGGAGGTAAAAATGTACAAATCAAATTATGACAAAAGACCAGTAGTGCAGATTAAAGGATATGAAGACGAAATTTTTACTGGCTACGAAGAAATATCCCAGGAAATATTAAGAAAAATTACTATTGATGGAAAAAGTAAAACGGTTGTAACGATTGAATGTTATCCTGGTGTGAACAAAGAAGAAGTATTAACATCTTTTATAAAGAAACTAAATCCAGAGTTATTAATTGATGCTGATGATTATAGTTTTGATGGAAATACAATCACTAATATGATTCAGCGTGAACTAACAGATGATAGGGTTTTTGGAGTTCTAAGCTGTAGAACCATGGACGAATTTTTTGATGAAACACTAGTTGATAAAGCAAGACAAAAGATAGAAGGAATTAAAACAGGGGTTGTACTCGTATACGGTACAGGAGCTTCTATAATAGATACAGGAGATATCTTAGTATATGCTGATCTGGCAAGATGGGAAATACAATTACGCTATCGTAGAAAAGAAATAGCCAATTGGAAGATGGAAAATTACGACGAGGACTTATTGAAAAAATATAAAAGAGGATTCTTCGTAGAGTGGAGAGTGGCAGATAGATTAAAGAAAAAACTGTATAAGGATGTAGCTTATATACTAGATACAAATAAATCCAACTCTCCTAAAATGATAACTAAAAAGGCATTTACAGCAGGGTTGGAACAAACTGTTAATGGTCCGTTTAGAGTTGTTCCATACTTTGACAAAGGGGTATGGGGTGGACAATGGATGAAAGAAGTTTGCGACCTAGATAAGGATTCTGAAAATTTTGCATGGTGTTTTGACTGTGTACCAGAAGAGAATAGCCTGTACTTAAAATATGGTGATACAATTGTGGAGACACCTTCAATCAATGTTGTGTTTTTCTATCCACATCAATTATTAGGAGAAAAAGTTCATTCGAGATTTGGTACAGAATTTCCTATAAGAGTTGATATGCTAGATACAATGGGAGGACAGAATCTGAGCCTTCAAGTACATCCATTAACTGAATACATTCAAGAAAAGTTTGGTATGCACTATACTCAGGATGAGAGTTACTATATGCTTGATGCCAAGGAAAATGCCAATGTATATCTTGGAGTACAGAAAAATGTGGACAAGGAAGCGCTCATTAATGACCTGAAAGAAGCTGAAAAAGGCAATATAACATTCCCTGATGAAAAATATGTAAACAAATTTGGTGCCAAAAAACATGATCATTTCTTAATACCAGCAGGAACAATTCATTGTTCAGGTAATGATTGTATGGTTTTGGAGATTAGTGCTACTCCATATATATTTACATTCAAATTATGGGACTGGGAAAGACTAGGACTTGATGGAAAACCTCGTCCAGTGCATATTAATCATGGTGAACAAGTAATTCAGTGGGACAGAGATACTGACTGGGTTAAAAAGAATCTTATTAATAGAGTTGAGCCAGTTGATGAGGGTAACGGATGGAGAGAAGAACGTACAGGACTTCACGAAAGAGAATTCATTGAAACCAGGAGATATTGGTTTAGCGAAAAAGTATCACTTAATACTGAAGGTGGAGTGAATGTATTGAATCTAGTGGAAGGAAGAGAAGCCATTGTAGAAAGTCCTGAAAATAGATTCCAACCATTTGTTGTACATTATGCTGAAACATTTATAGTTCCTGCTAGTGTTGGTGCTTATACCATAAAACCATATGGAGAAAGTGAAGGTAAGGAATTAGGAATAATGAAAATTTATGTGCGATAAATAGTAGCTTCAAAAGATGATATTTAATTATTATAAACATAAGTAAAATGTCCTTATCCTTTTATAATAAGTCAATCACCTATATTTAAAAGAGGCATTTTACTTATATTAAACTTGTTATTGTTAAAACAATCAACTATTATATTAACACGATATATTTTTAGGAATAGTAAGGCATACTATTGTTCCTTTTCTAAGTTTACTCTCATAAGATAAACCATATTCTTTACCGTAATAAAGCTGAACACGGTGATGAACATTTTGAATACCATATCCTTTTGTTTTTGTAGTTAAGATTGATTCTAGAACATGAGTAGTAATACCACAACCATTATCTGTAATAGTAAACACTAGATTATTGTTGGATTGCTTACCAATAATGGTTAATAAACCATGTCCTACACTTTCTTTGTGATCTATCCCATGGACAATGGCATTTTCTACAAGGGGCTGTAAAAGTAAATTTAACATGGTATAATTAAGAATATCATCATCAATATCATAAGATACATCAAATGTATAACTATGCATCATCAATTGAATTTGGATATAGCTTGTCACGTTTTTAAATTCATCTTTTACTAAAATTGTATTTTTACCTTTATTTAATGTAGTACGATAAAAAGATGAAAGAAACTGAGCCATATGGCTTATGTCTTCATGACCTGCCAATATTGCTTTACTATTTATAAGAGAGAGACTATTATAGAAAAAGTGAGGGCTAATCTGTGCCTGCAAGGCTTTCATTTCATATTCTTGTTGAAGAATCTTACTTTTGTATACTTCATCAATCATATATTTTATGCGATTTACCATATATCCAAAACGTTGAATCAAAATACCGATTTCATCAGTTGACTCTTGAGTGACAGTTACGGATAAATTACCGGATTCAACTTGCTCCATGTTGTCTGTAAGCTCTTCTAATGGACGTACTATTACTTTTGAAAGTGAATAACTAGCAAATAGCAAGAAAAGTATACATATAATGATGATGAAGAATATAGTAATAGTTATCTGACTTGCAGCAGCAGAAACGGTGCTAATAGGTCGATATAGATAAACAGTCCAATTAGAAGTTGGTAAATATTTGACCTCAAAGACGTAATCTTTATCTAAGCTGCCTTCATTTAATTTTGATAATAATTGATTGTGAGACATACTATAAACAGCTTCTTTATCATAAAAATTTTCATATTCATAAACTGGGTTACCATCATTATCTATAATAACAATACCATATGAATTATCAAAAAGAGTGGACAATGGAGCAAAAGTTTCAGTATAGTTAATACTCATTTTAATAATGTTAGTATACTGTCTAGTAGAATCTAATAACTGACATATTATAGCTAATTGATGCTTATCAGAAGAAACAATAAAGTGAGGTACAGTTGTATCTAATATAGGATTAAACCAATTTGAATCTTCAATATCTGATAAAGGACGTAATATATTTCCATGAGGATTAATATTATTATTGCTATAGACGGTAATAGCTTCTATTTCATTATGAAGAGAACGTACAGTTGAAAATAAGGGATCAATAACTTCTTTATAAGCTAAATACATCTCAAAATTATTGTTATAGCTAGAATTAAGTGCAATTGTTAAATTATTGTCCCATATAATATAACTCATGACATCACAATAAGATGCTGTCATATGCTCTAAAGAATTATGTGCTTGACTTAGAGATTCTACCAATACTTCCTTTTCGCGATTAATTAGTAAGTTGCGAATTTGAAGATAAGAAAAACTACCAAGCATAATAATAGGTACTAAGCTAACGACTAAACAGGTTAGAGTAATTTTATTTCTAAATTTAAGATTTTTAAACCATATTCTAAATTTATACATATTTTCCTCCATCATTTATATGTGTTTTTGCCGATATTTTTCGGGAGTTATACCAAAGTTTTCTTGAAAGCTTTTACAAAAATATGAAACATTGGAATATCCTACGGTTTTGCAGATATCGGTTATTTTTATATTTGTATTTATGAGTAGCTCTTTAGCTTTATCCATCCTTAGATTTTTAATGTACCTATTAATACCATAGCCTATTTCTTGAATAAATAAGGTACTCAAATATCTTGGGGTTAGAAAAACCTTATCAGCCAAAACATTAAGATTTAAGTTTTCACCATAATGTGTATGAATATATTGTTTTATAAGATGAATAGCATGTTTTGGTGATAGCTGTTCAGTTTCAAACTTCTCAATGACTTTATCTAAAATATCATATAAAAATTCTTGAATTTCTTCAAAACTGTGACTGGAATAAATGTTTGTTATGTTTTTAGTGAATTCGCTTTCTTTGTATTCAGGAAGTTCTTTATAGAGTATCTGTAACAAATTAGAACAAAGAAAACGGATATATATGTGTGACAAAGACTGCTTATTTCGGTATTTTTGGAACATTGTATTTATATCTTGTTTAAGACTGTAGATATCTTTTAATTGTATATCTTTTTGTATGGCTTGAAGCAAATAATTATCTTGCTCACTATTATGTTCGTTATTGATAAAAGAAGTCTCTATAGAATAAACATAAGTATCGGAAAAAAAGAAGCGATTTTCCAAATAACCTTCTGCTTCCTCGTAAGCTTTTGAAATATCATTGGGTTGGGTGATTTCATTACTAATCGAAATGAAACACTTTCTTTCATATATAGTAGAAATATAATTTTGTATTTTAATCGCTAATTCTCTATAGTATATGGGTGGTTTATTTTTGCTCTTGAATAAAAGGAGACTTTGAAAAGGGTTCAAATTAATAAAATCAAAGTGCATATCAATAATTCTATGTATTTTATCGTTATAAGAATGAAAACCTTCACTCTGTAAATTATCAAATAATGGTTCATCAAATTCTAGAAGAAATAACCTAGAATAATCCATTAAATATGAAAGATTAATAGTGGGATATTCTTTTATTAGAGTTTCCAAACATGTTTTATTAATTAAACGATATAAAATATGATTTTTTAGATAAAGATCATGTTTTTTTTTGTCAGCTATTTCTTTTTGTAATTGTTCTGTTCTTTGCAGAACCAATGAAATGGTTTTTTGAAATTCACAAGGGTTTATAGGTTTCAAAATATAATCAACAGCTCTTAACGACAATGCCTTTTTAATATATTCGAAATCGTCATGTCCGCTAAAAAAAATAATCTGGATATTAGGGAAAAGTTCCTTTGCGCTAGAAGCTAATTTTATACCATCCATAAAAGGCATTTTAACATCGGTAAATAAAATATCAGAAGGACAATCTTTTAATTTTGTTAATGCTTCTTTTCCGTTAGATGCTTCTAGAATATTCAAATCAAAATTATATCTATCTAAAAGAAATCGGATGACTTGACGTTCATCACTTTCGTCATCAACAATTAATATACGATACATAATGAACCTCCTTCATAATTTGCTATAAATTATAGCATTTATAATATGGTTTTGCAATGTGTGGTACGGTATAGCTAAATGTTCAAGAAAAAGTGTTATAAATCAGGATTTTCTTGCGTTTACTCAATATGGTGAGGGTGTTATACTAAAAACAACTTATATTAAACGGCCGCTGATTAAGTTTGAGATGAATTCAAATAATGAAGATTAAAATTAAAAAATAATATGAAATCGATTATTCAAATAATTGGGAGGTAATTATGAATAATAATTCTATTGTAAAACAGATCACAGTTTTAATGTTGATAAGCATAATAAGCTTTTCGTTAGTAGCATGTAATGATAAAGATTCTTCAAAAGTTACAGAAAGTACTGAAGTAGGAGAAAATGCTCATGGTAAGTATACTGAAGAAATTACTTATACTTTAGGTCGTCTAACAGTACAAAACTCTAAACTACCTGAAGGTGATACATATGAGAATAATGCATATACCCGCTATGTAAAAGAAAAGCTGAATGCAGTATGTGTAGATGCATTTGAAGCAAATGGCGAAGATTATGATAGACAGGTATCTTTAGCAATTAGCTCAGGAGACTTACCTGATATGATGCGTGTGGGAGATAAAAATATATTGGATGAATTAGTTGAAAATGATTTGATAGCTGATTTAACAGAAGTTTATGATACTTATGGAAGCGATTATCTAAAATCTATATATGATTCTTATGATGGTAGAGCTTTAGATACTGCAATGTATGATGGCAAACTAATGGCTTTACCAGGAACCAATGTTGATAGTGCGCCTTCAGAGGTATGGATTAGACAAGATTGGCTAGATAAACTAGATATTATAATAGATGAAGATGGAAATGGATGTATTACAATTGAAGAATTAGAAATGGTAGCCAAAACATTTAGAGAAAAAGACCCAGGGAATAGTGGTAATCCCATAGGTATTCCTTTAGCTTATTGGTTAAATTCAAATGATTATGGTGGTTCTAATCACTGTATGACAGGTATCGCTAATGCTTTTGGAGCTTACCCAAAATTATGGCTGCAAGATGAAGGTGGAAATATTTATTATGGTTCTACTACCAAGGAAACAAAAGAAGCTTTGGGTGTAGTAAAAAAATGGTATCAAGAAGGAATTCTTGATCCTCAATTCGGTACGAGAACATGGGATGATATTACTGCTCTTCTCATAAACGGACAAAGTGGAATTGTTTTCGGTGCCTGGCATATTCCTGACTGGTTACTTAATAATATAAGAGCAATGGATAATAATGCTGTATTTTCTGCTTACGTGATTGAAGATGAAAATGGTAAAGCTAATGTATTCCATAATAATGCATCTAATGGTTTTATTGTAGTAAGAAAGGGGTATGAATATCCTGAATTAGCAATTAAGATTGCTAATATATTCTATGATGAATTTGCAAACAGCAAAACTCTTGCAACAGATGCACCTGAGGTGTCAAAATACCACGTAGATGCAGTTGATGGTGCTACCAGACCATTTAATATTGAGATTAATAAATATACATCATTACTTGATGATTACTCGGATATTAGAAGAGGCGTTAATGGTGAAATTCCAATTGAGGAAGCACGTACTGTAGAATCTAGAGTTATTATTGAGAACGTAACTAAATATTTGAAAGATTACGAAAACTCTAATGTGACTGATTGGGCAAAATATCATTCTAGAATGAAAGGTGTTGCTCTAATTGAAAAGTTAACAAATGAAGGAACCTTCAATTGGGTTAACCCAGTATTTTGGGGAACAACAGACACAATGAAAACTAATTGGGCGAATCTAGAAAAATTAGAAGAAGAAATGTTTATCAAAATTATAATAGGAGCTACATCATTAGATGAATTTGACGCCTTTGTAAATGATTGGAACAAACAAGGTGGTGCTCAAATTATTAAAGAAATTCAAGAAACATTAAAGTAAAAAATAAACAAGATAAAGGGGACTGTTGAAGCAGTCCCTTATATTTCATAGATAAATTGATTTAATTTATCTTGGATAAAAGGAGGTTTCTATGAAGACACTAATTAAAAATGTTAATATAGCAAAATCAGAAGCCATGTATCAAATGATGATGATTCCTGGTATAATTTTTTTGCTGATTTTTAGTTATATACCCATGTTTGGAATCATTATGGCGTTTCAGGATTATGTTCCTGCAAAGGGTATTTTCGGTTCTAGTTTTGTTGGTTTAGAACATTTTATGTATATGATATCTTTACCTGATATTGCTCAGATAGTTAAAAATACTTTGATAATTGCAGTTGGAAAAATTCTTTTAGGAACTTTTATGGCAATTGCTTTTTCAATTTTGCTTAATGAAATTAGCAAGAAGTTCTTAAAGAAGACAGTTCAAACCATTGTTTATATGCCCCATTTTTTGTCTTGGGTTGTCTTGGCAGCTGTTGTTGTAAATATGTTTAATCTTGATGGGACTATTAATCAGATATTAGTTTCATTTGGACTTGATAAAATTAATTTTATGGGAAGCAATAGCTGGTTTAGACCCTTAATAATTGGTACAGATGTTTGGAAAGAATTTGGTTATAATTCTGTTGTATATCTAGCGGCGATTACAGCTATTGATCCAGGGCTTCACGAAGCAGCTGCAATAGATGGTGCAAGCTGGTGGAGAAGAGTTATAAATATTACCATACCTGGAATGTTACCTATTATTTTACTAATGGCTGCGATGAGTCTTACTAGTATTTTGAGTGCTGGTTTTGACCAAATCTATAATCTGTATACACCAATGGTATATGAGACAGGAGATGTATTGGATACCTATGTATACCGTATTGGTCTTGTAGGACGTCAGTATAGCTTTGCTACGGCGGTTGGATTATTTAAGTCTGTTATTGGTATGATTCTAATGTTAACTGCTAACGGACTTGCAAAAAAATATACTGATAGAAAAATATTTTAGGAGGTAAAATTGATGATACAAAATAGAAGTATTAAAGCTCGAATGAGAACTTTACTAATATATATTATTGTTATTAGTTTGGCATTATTATGTTTACTTCCTTTATGGAATATTGTTGCGATCTCTTTTAGCAGTAGCGCAGCTGTTTCAGCAAATAGGGTAGGTTTGATACCTGTACAATTTACAACGGCTGCATATCAAAAAATTATGGACGATGTCCAGTTTTGGAGATCTTTTGGTATATCTGTAATTCGAGTTATAATAGCATTAGGTTTGAACATATTGTTAATAGTTTTAATGGCATATCCTCTTTCTAAAACAAAAAGGGAGTTTCGTGGAAGAAATATCTATATAGGTTTATTAATCTTTGCCATGCTTTTTAATGGTGGGATGATTCCTACCTATTTAGTGGTAAAAAAACTGGGACTTTTAAATTCCATATGGTCTTTAATCCTCCCTTGTGCAGTACCTATTTTTAGTGTGATTTTGGTTATGAATTTTTTTATTGGTATTCCAAAATCATTAGAGGAAGCAGCAATCATTGATGGAGCAAAACCACTTCAGGTATTATTTAAAGTATATATCCCTTGTGCAGTTCCATCCATTGCAACAGTTGCTTTGTTTAGTATTGTGGGATCATGGAATGATTTTTACAGTGGATTGATTTATATAACAAAAATAAAGAATTATCCACTTATGACCTATATTCAATCCTTAAGCGTTAGTATTGAAGAATTGTTAAGAGCTGGAAAGAGTGCAACTGCATTGAGTAACGTTATGGAAGTATCCAACCAGAACTTAAATGCAGCCAAAATCGTAGTAGCAGTAATTCCATTATTGATGATTTATCCTATATTACAAAGATATCTAATTACGGGAATTGTGATGGGTTCGGTAAAAGAGTAAGGCAAAGAGTTAGTGCATCTTTAAGGAAGGCTTTGATCAAGGGAAAGTCTTAAGAAAAAAAGGATATATGTAAGATAATTAGTATGTTTGTTGTAAGACTTATGAATATATTGACAATATGTATATAGAAATGTAAAATAAGTTATCATATACAATAGAAAGGATGGAAAAAATGCAAAACAATAACCAGCAGCCATGGTGGAAAAACTCAGTAGTATATCAGATATATCCTCGTAGTTTTCAGGATAGTAATGGTGATGGGATAGGAGATCTACAAGGGATTATAGATAGATTAGACTATCTGGAAGAGCTTGGAATTGATGCTATTTGGTTATCGCCAGTTTGTAAATCACCTCAAGATGATAATGGTTATGATATTTCCGATTATATGGACATAGACCCAATGTTTGGAAGTATAAAAGACATGGAGAATCTTATTGCTAGAGCTAATGAGCATAATATAAAGATAATATTGGATTTGGTGTTGAACCATTCTTCTGACGAGCATTCATGGTTTGTGGAAGCAAAGAAGAGTAAAGATAATAAATATCATGACTATTATGTATGGAGAGATGGAGTAAAAGGAGAGCTTCCTAATGATATGAAAGCTTGTTTTGGAGGTTCTTGTTGGGAATGGGTTGAAGAATTAGGTCAATATTATTTTCATCAATTCTCTATAAAACAACCTGACTTGAATTGGGATAATCCAAAAGTTAGAGAAGAAATCTATAATATGATTAATTGGTGGATGGACAAAGGAGTAGGAGGATTCCGTTTAGATGTTATCGATCAGATAGCAAAAGAACCTGACCTTAAGATTACTAATAATGGACCTAAACTACATGATTATATTAGGGAAATGAGTAGAGAAACTTTCCAAAAAGGAGATCTTATTACGGTAGGAGAAGCATGGGGATCAACGCCTTCACTTGCCAAACTATACAGTAATCCAGACAATAGTGAATTCTCTATGGTTTTCCAATTTGAACATATTGGTTTAGACCAAGAAGAAGGCAAAGAAAAATGGGATTTAGCCCCTCTAGACTTTATAAAAATGAAAAAAGTTTTATCTAAATGGCAGGTTGCATTACATGGTTGTGGATGGAATAGTTTATTCTGGAATAATCATGATTTACCAAGAATTGTTTCTCGTTGGGGAAATGATAAGGAATATAGAGTAGAATCTGCTAAGATGCTGGCAACAGTTCTTCATTGTATGCAAGGAACACCTTACATATATCAAGGTGAAGAATTAGGTATGACCAATGTAAAATATCAGGTTGATGAATATCGTGATATAGAAACTTTGAACATATATGAAGAACGTATTCAAAAAGGTTATACTAAAGAAGAAGTAATGAAATCAATCTATGCTAAAGGTAGAGATAATGCAAGAACACCAATGCAATGGGATAGTACAGATAACGCTGGTTTTACAAAAGGGGAACCTTGGATAAAAGTAAATCCTAATTATACTGAGATCAATGCAGAACTAGCATTAAAAGATGATAACTCAATATTTAATTATTATAAAAAATTGATTGCGCTGCGTAAACAATATCCTGTAATTATTGATGGTAAGTTTGAATTACTTCTAGAAGAAGACCCTAATATCTTCGCTTATACAAGAACACTTGAAGATACTGAATTATTGGTTATTTGTAATTTTTACGGTGAAACTATTGAATGTATGATTCCTGAACAATACAAAAAAGACAAGGAATTAATACTTTGTAACTATAAACAATCAGTCAGTGAAGAAGTATTACAACCATATGAAGCAAGAATTTATCTAATGAAATAAATCTATAAGCAATATTGAAAGAAATTAAAAGTGTAAATATCATTATTTATAAGGTTGATATAACCGTTAATCGCATTATAAAAAAATATAAAATTAAGATTATCTCATGATACATTTTATTAGCCCCAGATAAATTATGTTTAGTGAAATTAAGGTGATAGGGTATGTATAATATATATATATAACTACTAGACACATTTGGTTTATCGCTAAACGTATTTTATCGTATAAGGTATAGAAAAACGTATAAGAGATAATCTTTTTTTATACTGGAAGTTTACTTAATGACAAACAAGTTGGTGGAATTTGTGGTGTGTTACTGACAAACCTTACAGCTTGGCTTTCTGGTACATGGTTTGATTTGAATTTAGTTGGTGGAGCATTTCAGAAGATAGCATATTTATTACCTTTTGTTCATGCAGTAGATGCTGGTAAAGCAGCACTGGCAGGTGAATATGCAGAAATTTTTCCTCATATATGGTGGGTCATTGGATATGCTGTCATAATACTTATGCTAGCTTCATACTCATTTAGTAAAAAAATGAAAAATATCTAATATATTATATTGAGCATCATCAGATTAAATCTGGTGGTGTTTTTTAATGCTCTAATATATCTATCCTCAAGTTAGTTCAATATGTATGTAGATATATTTTGTACCCATTAATAAATCTATGTATCTAATTGTGTCTCATAAACGTATCAAAATGATACATTAATACTAAAACAATAACTCTGTACAGAAATACCAAAAGTTGGATATAGCCTAAATTATAATTAAAATGCATAAAAATATTAAAATAATAATAAAATTTATGTTGACAAATGTCAAATAAGTGTGTATTATAAGTACATGAAACAAAAACGAGACTATAGTATCAAAATGATACACAAAGGATTGGAGGGTGCAAGATAGGTGAATTTAGATAAAGTAATATATGAAGGCTATATCGATATTCTAAAACAGGAACTTGTTCCAGCGTTAGGTTGTACAGAGCCAATTGCTATAGCTTATGCAGCAGCTAAATCACGAGAAGTACTTGGGAATTTCCCAAATGAAGTAATTATTAAATGTAGTGGTAATATTATAAAAAACGCAAAATCTGTTATAGTTCCTAATACTGGTAACTTAAAAGGTATTAAAGCAAGTGTCTACGCAGGACTTATAGTAGGAGATTCTAGTAAAGAAATGCAGTTGTTAAATAATCTAACAGATTCGGACATAGAAAAGATAAAAGATTTAATGAATACAGATATGTGCGAAATCGAAATGATTAAGAACGATGCGAACCTACACATTATTGTAGAAGCCAAGTTCAAAGATGAATACTCGTTGGTGGAGATTGTACATACACACGTGAATATCACTAAGATCGAGAAAAATGGAGAAGTATTATTTGAAAAGTCATATACCAAAGATAATTTTAACGAATCATTATCAGATAGAAATATATTAAATGTAAAAGATATCTACGAATTCGCTAAATCAGTGAAGCTGGAAGATGTAAAAGAATTCTTGGATAATCAGGTTGAGTATAATCTAGCAATAGCTAATGAAGGACTAAAAAGTAACTATGGTATCAATATAGGTAATATGCTTATGGAGTGTTTTGGGGATAACATAATTACTAAAGTTAGAGCATATGCAGCTGCTGGATCAGAAGCTAGAATGAGTGGATGCAGTTTACCAGTTGTAACCAATTCTGGTAGTGGAAATCAAGGAATGGCAACATCTTTACCTGTTATCATCTATGCACAGGAAAAAGGATATGACAAAGAAAAGATGTACAGGGCTTTAGTATTAGCCAATCTAATTACAATTCATCAAAAAACTAATTTAGGCAGACTATCAGCATATTGTGGAGCAGTTAATGCAGCTTGTGGTAGTGGAGCTGGTTTGACTTATCTTGAAAATGGAAGCTTAGAACAAATCGAAAAAACAATAACTAACACTCTAGCAAATGTTTCTGGTATTGTATGTGATGGAGCAAAAGCATCATGTGCAGCAAAGATTGCATCTAGTCTGGATGCAGCAATAATGGCTCATTTCCTTGCCATGAAAGGCAATGCTTATGAGGCTGAAACAGGGATTGTAAAAGAAACAGTGGAAAACACTATTTCTGCTATGGGTAGACTTGGGCGTGAAGGTATGAAAGAAACAGACGTGGAAATCCTCAAAATAATGCTTAATAAATAATACCTTGGTGTTTACCCAGTCTGATTTTCATATGTAATATATGAAAAGAGGAAGTACTTAAGTAACTTTATAAATAATAAAAGGAGGAAATATTTATGAAATTAAAAGTATCTGTTTTATTAGTTATAATTCTTATTATGGGTTTATTTACAGGTTGTAAAGGTTCAGACAAGGTTAAGATTGCAGTTGTTGGTCCATTAACTGGTGACTTTGCAGAATATGGTACAGGATTTAAGAACGCTGTACAACTTCAAGTTGATGAATGGAACGAAAAAGGTGGAGTTCTTGGAAAAGAAGTTGAATTAGTTGTATACGATGACAAAAACAATGGTGAAGAAGCTGCTACAATCGCAGAAAAAATAGTTTCTGACAAATCTATAAAAGCAGTTGTTGGTCATTTTGCGAGTGGTGTATGTATGGCTGCATCTCCTAAATACCAAGAAGCAGGTATTGTAGAGATATCACCATCAGCTTCACATCCTGATTATACAAAAGAAGGAGAATTTATCTTTAGAAATAATACTGTCATCAACGTTGAGGCAAAACAAGCAGTTGATTTAGCAGTTGAAACTATAGGTAAGAAAAAAGTGGGAATCTTGGCAGTTAAGACAGACTGGGGTATAAAAACTGCAGAAATCACAAAATCTCTTGTAGAAGAAGCAGGAGGAACTGTGGTTGATTATCAAGAAGTTGTTGATGGAACAATTGATTATAGTCCTAACATTTCTAAATTAAACGATGCTGGTGCAGAAGTAATAATCGTAGCTGCAATGTATAATGCTCTTGCTCCATTCGCATCTCAATACAAAGCTATCAATCCTGATATTGAATTCGTAGGCTTCTCTAATGCTTATAGTCAGCAATTGATTGACCTTGCAAAAGAAAGTGCTGAAAATATTCACTTCCCAACTATTTTCTTCCACGGAAGTACTGACGAGACTGTTTCCAATTTTGTTAATTCTTACAAAGACAAATATGGTTCAATGCCAAGTAGTTTAACAGCTCAAGCATATGACAGTGCGGGAATGATTTTAACATCAATTGAAAGTGCTGGAAAAGCAGATAGAAAAGCTATAAAAGAAGAATTAGCTAAGATTAATTACCCAGGTGTTACTGGAGAAACTAAATTTGATTCTATCGGTGATGCAATGAAAGTATTTACTAAAGTTAAAGTTGAAGATGGTAAATTTGTAGAAGTTAAATAATTAAGATAATATCATGAGTTATGAAAATGATTGATTTAAGCTTCATAGAAACAAGGAGGTGTAAACTTGATATTACAAGAATTGGCCAATGGGTTAACTTTAGGTATGGTTTATGCATTAATTGCAGTAGGATATTCTTTGGTATTTGGTATTTTGAGACTTGTAAACTTTTCACACGGTTCAGTTTATGCATTTGGAGCACATATTACCATGGTTTTTGTAGGGTATAGATTTGGAATTGTACCAGCTTTGTTAATAAGTATTGTAGCAACAGGATTATTAGGGATAACTATTGATAAAGTAGCATTAGCTCCACTTCGTGCCAAAAAATCAAAGGGTATTGCAGCACTTATTACAACAATTGGTATTTCTTATATAATACAGAACCTGTTGATGACTATATTTGGTAGCCAAACAAAGTTTTTCCCGAAACTATTTGATTATGGAACCATAAACATGTTTGGAGTTAAGATTGGTACTACTCAAATATTCATTTTCTTAGTATCCGTTATATTGCTTGGACTACTGACCTACATTATCAAGGGTACTAAAATAGGCCTAGGAATGAGAGCAGTAGAACAAAATCAAAAAGCTGCTAGTTTAATGGGAATAAACGTAAATTTTATAGTAACATTTACATTTTTCCTTGGTGGTGCTTCAGCTGCTATAGCTGGAACATTGATTAGTGGTTATTATCAAATGGTTTACCCTGGTATGGGATATCTTGCAGGACTGAAAGCTTTCTCTGCCGCGGTATTAGGTGGTATTGGAATATTACATGGTTCTATTTTAGGTGGTTTGGTAATAGGAGTTTCAGAAAGTTTTGCTGCAACATATATAGGTGGTGGCTATAGAGATGCCACAGCTTTTATAATACTAATTATTGTACTGCTAATTAAGCCAACAGGTTTATTCGGCAAGAAAGGTATTACAAAGGTGTAGATTATGGGAAAAATAAAATTTTATGAAAAAATTACAAATTATATGGTAGATCTAAAAGAATTTACTGATCGCAATAAAAAGATAGTTTATCCTGTTATTGCTGTACTATTAGCGGTGCTTCCTTTTATAATCAGTTCTCAGTATATTCTTAGAATAGTAATAATGATAGGAGTATATAGCATTTTATCATTATCACTGGGACTCGTTACAGGTTATACTGGACAGATTTCATTAGGACACGCATCATTTTATGCTATTGGTGCCTATGCATCAGCTTTGCTTAGTGTCAACTATGGCCTTAACTTCTTTATAACTGCTCCTATAGCTGCCATATTAGCTGCAATATGTGGACTTCTGTTGGGATTGCCTACATTCAGACTGTCAGGAACATATTTGGCTATTACCACATTAGGATTCATGGAAGTTGTAAGAATGGTATTGTTGAACTGGCAAAGTGTAACAAATGGACCATTGGGTGTTACAAGAATACCTAAGCCATCATTTTTTGGAATAGAATTATCTACTTCAAATGGAGGTTTGTATTACTTGATCCTTGTGTTTGTCATAATAACAACATTTTGTATAGTCGGTATCGTTCGTTCTAGAATGGGTCGAGCATTAATGGCTATCAGAGAAGATGAAATGGCAGCTACAATGATGGGGATAAAAACAACCTATTATAAAGCTATCGCTTTTGTATTATCATCATTTTTCTCAGGTCTTGCAGGAGCGTTTTATGCTCACATGATAAGGTATATAGACCCTAATACATTTACTTTTGATACTTCAATAATGATACTAAGTATAGTTATTCTAGGTGGTATGGGTACTATTGGAGGAATGTTCTTAGGTTCAATGTTGTTGGTTACATTCCCAGAAGTACTTCGATTCTTACAAGAATATAGATTTGTAATGTATGGTGTCATTCTAGTACTTATGATGAGATTCCGTCCACAAGGTATTCTTGGAGGACAGAGAAAGACTAAGTATAAGCTTCCCAAAGGGGTTGTACTTGACATACCTAATAAAGTTATTTCTACAGGGAAGGGTGGTATGTGATATGGCACTCATGGAAGTGAAAAATATATCTAAACATTTTGGTGGTTTGATAGCTGTTAATAAAGTTAACTTTGAAGTAAATGAAGGTGAGATAATTAGTATCATCGGACCTAATGGTGCCGGCAAAACTACACTTTTCAATTTGCTTACAGGGGTTAATCAGTTGACAGAAGGAGAAATCATATTTGAAGGCAAACCTATCCATAACAAAAAACCTCAAGAAATTGTCAAAGCTGGATTAGCAAGAACATTTCAGAATATTAGATTGTTTGGAGATATGAGGGTTATTGAAAATGTTTTGATAGGAATGCATATAAACACAAAATACAGTTTTCTAGATCTACTTTTCAGAACAAAAAAATATAGAGAAGTAGAAAAAGAAAAACATCAAAAAGCAATAGAAATCTTGGATTCAATTGGATTGAAAGATAAGGTACACCATTATGCCAGTAATCTGCCTTATGGTGAACAGAGAAAACTGGAGATAGCTAGAGCTATATCCACCAATGCTAAAATACTGCTTCTAGATGAGCCGGCAGCAGGTATGAATCCTCAGGAATCAGAAGAATTGTTGAATTTTATCAAGAGTCTAAGAGATAAAGGTTATACCATAATACTAATCGAACATGATATGAATGTTGTTATGAATATCTCTGATAGAATTTATGTTATTGATTATGGTAAAAAGATTGCTGAAGGTCTGCCAGCTGAAATAGCTAATAATAAACGCGTTATAGAGGCATATCTGGGAAGGAGTGAATAACAGTGCTGGAAGTAAAAGGTATAAATACACATTATGGTAATATTCACGCTTTAAAAGGTATTGACCTTGAAGTTAAACAAGGAGAGATTGTAACTCTTATAGGAAGTAATGGAGCTGGCAAAAGTACAACAATGGCCACAATAACTGGCTTGCTAAAAGCTACTTCTGGAGAGGTTTGGTTCAAAGGAGAAAACATTACTAATATAGCACCATCTGAAATAGTAAAAAAAGGAATTAGTCTTTCTCCTGAAGGACGTGAGGTTTTTCCAGCATTATCAGTAGAAGAGAACTTGAAACTAGGAGCATTCACTCGTACTAACAAAAAAGAGATAAATGATTCCTATGATAGAGTATATGACCTGTTTCCAAGACTTCTTGAAAGAAAAAAACAGATAGCAGGAACATTATCAGGTGGAGAACAACAGATGTTGGCAATCGGAAGGGCACTGATGTCCATGCCCCAACTTCTTATACTAGATGAACCTTCACTTGGACTTGCACCTAATTTAGTACTATTGATATTTGATCTAATAGAATCAATAAATAAACAAGGTGTCACAGTTTTACTAGTTGAGCAAAATGCTAATATGGCATTATCCATTGCTGATAGAGGTTATGTCTTAGAAACAGGAAAAGTTACTATGACAGACGATGCTCAGATTCTATGTAACAATGAAGCAGTACGAAAAGCATATCTTGGTAGCGTTTAAAATTTAATAATATATCAAAAATCAAAAAAAATGGAGGAATTAAAAATGAGTGAAAAAAAATATACACAACAGGAATTAACAGATGCATTTAGAAGTGCTATTGAGGACAGAGCAAAATGGTTTTATCTATTATCAAAATATACAGATGAAGGCTTTGATAAAATAGCTGAAAAGGCAATAACTGAATTTGGAATCGCTAAAGGTGAAGCTATAGGCGAATGTAAGACTCCAGCTGATTTTGCAAAAGCTATTTTGACAGGACACCCAAGAGAAGCTTTCGCAATGGAACCAGTTAAGATTGATGAAGAAGAGAGTATTATCAAGTTCCATCATTGTGCACTTGTTGAAGCTTGGAAAAAGCTAGGATGTTCAAAAGAAGAAGTAGCACATTTATGTGACCTTGCATGTTATGGTGATTATGGTATGGTAGGAGTTTTCCCAGAGTTGAATCTTGAATTTAAACAACTACTTTCTAGATGTGAAGATTGCTGTGAAATGGTAATTACTAAAAAATAGGAGGCTAGGTGCTGATGAAAAAGATTATAAACAATCCTGACGAAGTCGTAAGTGAAATGCTTCAAGGTTTGGTAAAAGCTAATCCTCAGCTTCAATATTCCAAAGATTTGGAAGTAGTATCTAAGATAGATAAAGAAAACAAAGTAGGCCTTGTATCAGGTGGCGGAAGTGGACATGAACCTGCACATGCAGGTTATGTAGGAAAAGGAATGCTTGATGCTGCTGTAGCTGGAAATGTTTTTGCATCTCCATCACCAGACAGGATATTAAAAGGAATACAAGAAGCAGATGCAGGTGAAGGTGTTCTACTTATCATCAAAAACTACTCAGGAGATATCATGAATTTCTCTATGGCAAAAGATTTGGCTGAGATGGAAGATATAAAAGTTGAGATGGTTGTAGTAAAAGATGATGTTGCAGTAAAAGACAGTACTTATTCAACTGGGCGCAGAGGGATTGCTGGTACAGTATTCGTTCATAAGCTAGCTGGAGCCAAAGCGGCAGCAGGTGGAAGCCTTGATGAAGTGAAAAAAGTTGCAGAGAAGACCATTGCTAATATACGTAGTATGGGTATGGCTATGACTTCATGTATCCTTCCTGGTGTAGGTGTACCTGGTTTCTCATTAGGTGATAATGAAATAGAGATTGGTATGGGAATACATGGCGAACCTGGAGTTGAAAGAACAACTGTGAAAACTGCAGCTGAGCTTGCTGAAATTCTATGCAATAGGATTCTTGAAGACTATGATTATAGTAACAGTGAAGTTGCTGTGATGGTTAACGGTCTTGGAGCTACACCTTTAATGGAACTATATATACTTAATAACGAAGTTGAAAAAATTCTATCAGAGAAAAATATTAAGATACACAAAGCTTTAGTAGGTAATTATATGACAGCACTTGAAATGTCAGGATGCTCAATAACATTATTAAAACTTGACGAGGAATTAATTAATTTGCTGGACGCTCCTTGTGATACCCCAGCTTTGAAAGTTTAGGTGATAATATGAATATTAAAATAACTTCTAAAGAATATGTAGAATATATTGAGTTGGTAACTAAGAAAATAGAAGAGAACAAAGACTATATAACTAAGCTTGATTCCATAACTGGTGACGGTGACCATTGGGTTAATATTAACATGGGTTTCCAGAAACTAGTTGAGAATAAGGAACTATTATTATCATTGAAGCTTGGTGACATGTTCAAAAAAATCGGTATGCTGATTATGAGTACTGTTGGAGGTTCATCAGGAGTTTTATATGGTAGTGCGTTTATAAGTGCTGCAAAAACTATTGGTGACAAAGAAGAAATGGACATCAATCTATTATGTGATGTCTTAGAAGCTGAACTTAATGCAATTATGGAGAGAGGTAATGCAAAACCAAACTTCAAAACTATGATTGACAGTATGTATCCAGCAGTTAACGCATTGAAAGATGCTCTTGATAAGAAGCTTGACGATTATGATGCATTACAAGCAATGAAGCAGGGTGCTATTGATGGAATGAATAGTACAAAAGATATGGAAGCAGTTAGAGGACGTGCTTGCTACCAGCCTAACAAAGGGGTTGGACATCTGGATCCAGGAGCTGTTACCATGTGTTATCAGCTTGAAGTACTAGTTGACTATTTGTGTAAATAAGTAGTATAATGTTACTAAAATATAGCAAATTATGATTTATTATAGGGTAGTTTCTACCCTATTTTTTCCTTATAAGAAACTCCATTGTTTAAGCACATTAAAATTAACTTTTAACAATGTGTAAAGAAGACTTACTAATGGACAAATTGCTTTGCTGAATGAGGCGTAGCCTCTTTTCTTAGGAGGTATTTTTATGTATCTTGTTGAATTAAAAGAAATAGCTTCCAAGTTTGCTGAAACTATATCTAAGATTCTTAATATTGATGTAATTATTGTTGATGATAAATATAATATGATTGGTAATACGTTCTATTACACCGATGAACCAACACCTATAAGTAGATATTCTATGCTAGGTGAGGTTATGCATACTGGTAAAGTAGTTGCAGTTAGCGATAAATCTACTTATAAACATTGTAAGAACTGTCCGGATTTGAAGAAATGTGCTATATCTGGTCTTGTCAGTGTACCTATTTTCTTTGAAAATAAAGTAGTCGGTGCCATTGCACTGTTGGTACCTGTTAATAAGACTAGTCCTGTTTTTGAAAATCTACAAAACTCTATAGAATTTCTTGAAAGAATGTCGGACTTGCTTAGTTCAAAACTTAATAGTATAGATAATTATAATAAGCTTAATGTTATAAAAAAAGAGCGGGAAATCATCATTAATATGATAGAAGATGCCTTAGTTCTTATTAATAACAAAAAAGAGGTTGTTCATTATAATCAACAGTTCGAGAAATATTTTAAGATAGAAAAAGACATCACAGGTGATAACATTGAACAAATAATTGACCATCAACTAATCCATGAGACGATGATATTCAGAGAAGATTTCTCATACAAAGTTTTTTCTTATGATAAAGGAAACAACAGTTTTTATGGATTTATATCCAGTAGGAATATCATAATAAATGGTATTGATCATGGAATGCTTTTAACATTTAAAAGTATTGGAAAAGTATATAACGCTCTGAATGAAATAATGGATAATAAAGTTAATATATCATTTGATACCCTATTAGGTAATGACCCTGTTTTTGTAGATCAGATTAATAAGGCAAAACAGTTGTCTGTAACATCTGAAAATATATTGATATGTGGTAATCCGGGTCTAGGAAAGTCTGTTTTATCAAGGGCTATCCATAATTTTTCTGATAGGTCGAACCAATATTTTTTATATGTGGATTGTGAAAACATCCCTTATGAACTTTTGGAACATGAGATTTTTGGTAGTGAAAATGAAACTACAGTTCTTAACCCTAGTATTGGTAAACTTAGAATGGCACATAAAGGTACTATATTCTTTAAAAATATCTCTGAAATGCCTTTGTATCTACAAAAAAGATTAGTTGAAGTAATAAAGACCAAGCAAATAAAATTAGGAACATACAAAGGATTTAACCTAGATATCAGAATGATTTTTGATACAAGTCAAGATTTGACTTCTCTTGTAAAACAAGGAAGTTTCGACGAGGAACTTTATTATAGGATTTCAAAAAATACTATAACTATACCATCCCTTGAAGAACGTAAAGGTGATATAAAAATCATAGTAGATAATACATTGAATAAACTTAAAAACAAGTATATGAAGAAAAATCTACTGATACAAGAAGAAGTATTGGATATGATGTATAATTATAGTTGGCCCAATAATGTTCGTGAAATAGAAAAGGTAATGGAGAGAATCATTTGTAACAGTGATTCTGATGTAATAACATCAGAAGATGTAAAACACTTGAATTTTGCAAGTGATAGCAATAAAGAAATAATGAATGTAGAAGATATGGAAAAAGAACTAATAATAAAGATGATGAAAAAATATAAATCCAAAAACCAAGTAGCAGAAGCTATGGGTATAGGTAGAGCAACACTATATAGAAAATTGAAAAAATATGAGCTTAATTAATTTTATAACTAAAGAAAAAATGGGCTGTTTCATAATATATTTTTATAGCTGTAAGCTAAATGAATATATTATGAGATAGCCCTTTATTGTTATAGGAAACTTCCTACGGAAGACGTGACGTTGTCACTTTTCTTGCGTAAAAAAATACGATAGTACTAAGGGAAACTATCGCAAAATACTGTTTATTAAATTACTAAAGGATTATATTATTATACAATAAAATTAACTGTTTGTCAAATTTTGTTG
Source organism: Vallitalea maricola (assembly GCF_036985595.1). Lineage (NCBI taxonomy): Bacteria > Bacillati > Bacillota > Clostridia > Lachnospirales > Vallitaleaceae > Vallitalea > Vallitalea maricola. Next base: position 38,586 of record NZ_BTPU01000036.1, read on the forward strand.
TAGATAATATAATTATGACAATTTATGCAATAAAAAGTATATTAATAAATTATTATAGTAATAAAAATGGCATATTGGAGTGTAGGTATTGTAATTTATGCTAGTAGGACTAAAGACTTAAATTATATTTTTGTTATAAATATAATTTTTAATAAATTTAACTAATTAGTCAAAAAAATAAATTATTTATAGTAAATATTACTATAACTACTTAATGATTATCCAATATCTATGGCATTTGTTAATTAATATTTGAATATAAATTATACAATATGTTACAAAAATAGATGAAATATACTTAAAAATAACAATATAATTGCATTATATAGTATATGATAGTATAATATTGATATATGAAAAATATGGAAATTTTAACAAATGACAAACTAGATGGGATGGGTGATTTTGTGAAACTTAAGAGAAATAATAAAATAAAATTCTCTAAAAAAGCTAAACGGTCTAAGGTGGTAACTAATAAATCTATTAATGAAAAAATTAAAAATAAAAAAGTAAAAGAACAAGAAAAAGTGAAAAGTATCAAAACCTATAATAAAGCGATAAGAGAACGATTTCCATTAAAGCTGAAGTTAACAATTTCACATACTCTTGCAGCAATACTACCTATATTGATAATATCATTAGTTATCTTAGGATTAGTTAAAGATACAATGATAAGCCAAGTAAAGAGTAATAATGCAAAATTAATTAATAGCATAAACGAAAATATAAATATGAAATTAAAAGAAATAGAGAATACGTCAATGGTTATCATGAGCGATGATTCTCTTGTTAAGACAGTGTCCAAGAGCAAGGATGATTATGAAAACCTATTTGATATGTTAAAAGAAAGAGATTCGTTAATCAATGAGAAACTATTCTCTATACAGTATTCCAATACAAGCATTCAAAACATTATAATTGTTAAGAAAGATGAAACCATAGAATGTAGAGCTACTCATGGTAAGATATCAGAAGGTTTCTTTGATAGTGACATTTATAAAACGGTAAGTGAAGCTAGAGGCAGGGCGGTATGGTTAAGCAATGTCTATGATAATCCAGAAAGCATTTATTTAATGAGGAAATTGACTAGAATATCAACTGCACATGAAATTGGTGTATTGATAATTGAAGTCAAGAAATCATATCTAACAGAAGTCTTTGAAAATGCTGAGGATAAAACAGATGAATTCATTATCGATGAGAATGGAGTTATTGTATATAATGCTGACGCAGGGAAGTTAGGACAACCTTTCGAAGAGTTTGAAGATATAACAAAAAGAATAAATGGAGAAGAGGAAGTAGTTAGTGACAATTTTAACCTCTATGGTAAGATGACTTCGTACATAAGATGTAGTAATAATTGGTTCTTTGTGGAACAAATATCTAATAAAGAATTTTTAGGAATTGTAGATGAAACTAAAAGTATAATTATATGGCTTTGCCTTGGGATAAGTGTTCTTGCCATTATATTATCCAGCATAGTATCATTGAACATCAGTTATCCTATTAAATACATCAGAAATAAAATGAAATTAGTAGAAGATGGTGACCTTACAGCGGTATCTAATATAAAAGGTAAATACGATATGGGTCAGTTATCTCATAGTTATAACATGATGCTGCAAAGTACTAAGAACCTCATTAATAATAATAGAGATTTAACCAAGGTAGTATCAGATAATTCGGATCAGGTTGCAGAAATAGCTAGACATTCTGCTGCTGGTTCAAGAGAAGTTACTATAGCTGTTGAATCTGTTTCACAAGGTGCAATGGAACAAGCAAGAGATGCAGAAAAGGCAGCAAATATTGTTAAGAAGTTTATTGACAAGTTCAATGAAACAGAAGATTACTTCAATAAAGTTGTTGAGGCTACGGAAGATACAAAAGAAACAAGTGTACAAGCTACAAATATAATTAAAGAATTGAATGATAGTACATTAGATGCAACAAAATTATCTAATAATTTTAGAAAAGATATTTTAAGTTTAGTGGATAAATTCAAAGAGATATTAAATATAATTGGACTTATTGATGGAATCAGTGAACAATCAAATCTTCTTGCACTTAATGCAGCTATTGAAGCAGCGAGGGCAGGAGAAGCAGGAAAAGGATTCGCAGTTGTTGCTGATGAAGTAAGAAAGCTTGCTGTACAATCAAAAGATGCTGCAAAAGATATATCATTGATAGTTGGAAAAGTACATACTGCCACTAGCGAAACAGCAAAAATGATAGAAGAAGGCGGAAATATTTTTGTAAGACAGCAGGAAGCAGTTAATAAAACAGATGATGCATTTAGTATTATCGTTAAGAATATGGATCAAATAAAAATTAAAGTGGATCAAGTATTTGAAATGTTAGCAGGATTTGATGAAATCCAAGATGAGGCAATAACTTCCATAACTAGTATAGCATCTATAGCTCAAGAATCAGCAGCAGCCATAGAAGAAGTATTAGCTACTGGAGAAGAACAAACATCCTCAGCAGAACAGCTTGTTAATATGTCAGGTGATTTAGCTAAGGTTATTGAAGAGATGAATAGCAGTCTAGATGAATTTAAAATAGATTAACAAAAATGGAGCCTTGTCTATGGCTCCTTTTTTGTATCATAATATTGTTCCTTTCCACATTATATGATAAAATTAGTTAACATGAAATATTTATAAATATTATACATATTAGACTAATATAAACTGTTGATTGTAGATCAACCATGAGTATAGATTGTTAATTTATTTAGAGTAGTTAGGGTGTGATTTTATATGGTTGTACAAAATAAAATGAATTTTACACATCTCCATGTCCATACAGAATATAGCTTACTGGATGGCTCTAGTAAGATACAAGAACTTATAGCTAGAACAAAAGAATTAGGTATGGATAGTATAGCTATAACGGACCATGGTGTAATGTATGGTGTTATAGATTTTTACAGAGCTGCAAAAAGTGAAGGAATCAAGCCCATAATTGGTTGTGAAGTGTATGTAGCTGCTAGAAAAAGAACAGATAAAGACTCCCATCTTGATTCCACATTCTATCATCTTGTTCTATTAGCCGAAAACCAAGTAGGATATAAAAATTTGATGAAGCTAGTATCAAAAGCTTTTGTAGAAGGTTTTTATTATAAACCAAGAATAGATCTGGAAATACTTGAAAAGTATAGTGAAGGGATAATTGGAACAAGTGCCTGTCTAGGTGGACAAGTGCAGTCAGCTATATTAAATGTATCTTATGATAAGGCTAAAGAGATAGCACTTAGATATAATGAAATACTAGGACAAGGTAATTTTTATTTAGAATTACAAGATCATGGATACAAAGAGCAGAAACAGGTTAATCAAGAGCTCATCAGACTTAGCAAAGAAACAGGAATACCTCTTATTGCAAGTAATGATGTCCATTATACTTTCAAAGAAGATAGTAAAGCACATGATATATTGTTATGTATCCAAACTAACAAAAAAGTTAATGATGAAGATAGAATGAGGTATAAAGGCGGACAATTCTATTTGAAGTCTCCAGAAGAAATGTATGAACTGTTCCCTTATGCCAAGGAAGCCCTTCAAAATACATATGAGATAGCAAAAAGATGTAACGTTGAATTTGAATTCGGTAACACCAAATTACCAAAATTTGATGTACCAAAAGAATATGATGCAAAATCTTATCTAAGAAAACTTTGTCAAGATGGTCTCATAACAAGATATAAAGAACCTTCCAAGGAATTACAGGAAAGGCTTGATTATGAGCTTTCAGTAATTGAACAAATGGGTTATGTAGATTATTTCTTGATAGTTTGGGATTTCATAAGATATGCAAAAGATAATGAAATTATGGTAGGTCCAGGTAGAGGATCAGCAGCTGGAAGTATTGTATCGTACACTCTAAGAATTACTGATATTGACCCTATCAAATATAATCTGATTTTTGAGAGATTCCTCAATCCAGAACGTGTCAGCATGCCTGATATTGATATTGACTTTTGTTATGAAAGAAGACAAGAGGTAATTGATTATGTTGTAGAAAAATATGGGGAAGAGAAAGTGGCTCAGATTATTACATTTGGTACAATGGCAGCTAGAGCAGTTATTAGAGATGTAGGTAGAGCACTTGACCTTCCATATGCACAAGTTGATAAAGTAGCTAAGATGATTCCATCAGAATTAGGAATCAATATTAAGAGAGCGCTGAAAATTAATAGTGAACTAAGTGATCTATATGAAGAAGATGAAGAAACCAAATACTTGATTGATATGTCTATGAGATTAGAAGGGTTGCCAAGACATAGTTCGACTCATGCAGCTGGTGTAGTTATATGTCAGGAACCTGTTATGGAATACGTACCTCTTAATGCTAATGATGGTGCTATTACAACCCAATTCACTATGACAACTCTAGAAGAATTAGGACTTCTAAAAATGGATTTCTTGGGACTTAGGACATTAACAGTAATCCAGAATGCCTTTAAACAGATAACTTATAGAGGAATTGATATAACTGTAGAAGATATAGATTATAATGACAAAGAAGTCTATGAACTTATAGGTTCAGGAAAAACCGAAGGTATCTTCCAATTGGAAAGTGCCGGCATGAAAAGCTTTATGAAGGAGCTAAGACCTGAGAGTCTAGAAGATATTATAGCTGGAATCTCTCTATATAGACCAGGTCCAATGGATTTCATACCAAAATACATAAAAGGTAAACATAATCCTGAAAAAATAGAATATACTTGTGCTGAACTTGAACCTATCTTACAGCCTACATATGGTTGTATAGTATATCAAGAACAAGTTATGCAGATTGTTAGAGACCTAGCAGGATATACATTAGGCAGAAGTGACTTGGTTCGTAGAGCTATGTCTAAGAAAAAAGCCAAAGTCATGGAAAAAGAACGACAGAACTTTATCTATGGTAATGAAAAAGAAAATGTGAAAGGCTGTATCAATAACGGTATTCCTGAAAAAGTTGCGGGTAAAATCTTTGATGAAATGATTGACTTTGCAAAATACGCTTTTAATAAATCCCATGCAGCAGCTTACGCTGTAGTAGCTTATCAAACAGCATGGTTAAAAAAATATTATCCTGTTGAATTTATGGCGGCATTACTTACCTCTGTTATGTATAATTCAGCCAAAGTATCTGAATATATAGGAACTTGCAGGAATATGGGAATACAGTTACTCCCACCAGATGTCAATGAAGGATACGCAGACTTCTCAGTATCAGATGGCAAAATAAGATATGGGCTTGCAGCCATTAAAAATGTAGGGAAATCTGCCATAAAATCTCTTGTGGCTGAAAGAAAAGAAAATGGTGACTACATTAGTATAACTAATTTCTGCGAAAGATTAGCAGGTAATGACCTCAATAAAAGGATGATTGAGAGTTTAATAAAAGCTGGTGCTTTTGATTCATTAAAAGGAACAAGGAAACAATATATGCACTCATATAAAGCAATAATGGATGGCATAATCCAAACTAAAAAAAGAAGCATTGAAGGTCAAATCAATTTATTTGATTTTGCTACTGATGAAGAAACAGGTAAGAATCAATTTGATGAGCAATTACCTGATGTTGGAGAGTTTCCAGAAGAAGCATTATTGGCTAATGAAAAAGAAGTGTTGGGAATATATCTAAGTGGTCATCCATTAGAAAAATACAAAGAAGAAATCAATAGCTTGACCAATGTACGCAGTAGTGATTTTGTTTATTCAGAAGATGAACAGGTAATCAGCAAGTTATATGATGGACAAGAAGTAGTCATAGGTGGAATGATTACATACAAGACAGTAAAATCAACAAGAAATAATAAAATGATGGCATTCATAACTCTAGAAGATCTTTATGGAATGGTTGAAATCATAATATTCCCTAATGATTATGAGAAGAATAAGAACATAATAAATGAAGATGAAAAGATATTTGTAAAAGGTAGAGTAAGTATAGTTGATGAACAAGACTCAAAGATTATCCTTCAAAGGATAATACCTTTTGAAAATGTAAAAAACAATCTATATATCAAAGTCAAAGATTTCAAGACCTACAAAGAATTATATGGGCAGATTGTTAAACCTATATCTGAATACAAAGGTGAAGATAAAGTAATTATATATCTAGAGAAAGAAAAAACAATTAAAAAATTACAAAATAACTATAACGTCAATATAAATAACGAATTATTGACAAAATTAAAATTGATTTTAGGGCAAGAATGTGTTAAGGTAAAGAGAATATTAAATTAAAAAACTAATAAAAAATTAAATAAAACTTTAAATACATGTGACATGGAGGTAAATATATGGCTAAACAAATTAACACAATTGGAGTACTTACTAGTGGTGGAGATGCACCAGGAATGAATGCAACAATAAGAGCTGTTGTAAGGACTGCACTATCAAAAGGTAAAAAAGTTGTAGGTATAAAAAGAGGTTATAATGGATTGATTTCTGGAGATATCCACGAAATGGGTTCAAAAGATGTATCAGACATCATTCAAAGAGGTGGAACAATACTTCATACAGCACGTTGTCTGGAATTCATCAAACCTGAAGGACAAAAACGTGGAGCAGAGATGTGTAAAGTATTCGGTATTGATGGATTAGTAGTCATTGGTGGAGACGGTTCCTTCAAAGGAGCTGAAAAACTAGCAGGACTTGGAATCAATACTATCGGTGTACCAGGAACAATTGACTTGGATATCGCATGTACAGATTATACAATTGGTTTTGATACAGCCGTTAATACAGCGATGGAAGCAATAGACAAAGTAAGAGATACTTCTACTTCCCATGAAAGATGTTCAGTTGTTGAAGTTATGGGAAGAGATGCTGGATATATTGCATTATGGTGTGGAATCACTAATGGTGCAGAAGCAGTACTCTTACCAGAAAAGAAAAATATGTCCCAAGAAGAATTAATTAGAATGATAATAGAAAACAGAAACAAAGGTAAGAGACATAACTTAATCATTAATGCTGAAGGATCTTCCGAAGACTCAGTTAAACTAGCTAAGAAGATTGAAGAAGTAACAGGAATATCAACAAGAGCAACTATACTAGGTCACCTACAAAGAGGAGGAAGTCCTAGTGCTGTAGATAGAATGCATGCATCCATGATGGGTTCAATTGCAGTTGACTTACTATGTGAAGGCAAAAGCAACAGAGTAGTAGCTTACAAAGAAGGCAAGTACCTAGATTATGATATCAACGAAGCATTAGAAATGCAAAAATCAATTAGCGAAAAAAGATACGATTTAAGTAAGATTCTATCAATATAAAATATAAATAATATACAGAAACATCTAAGCAGAGAATTTATTTCTCTGCTTTTTTATGAAAATGATACTTTTTAAAAAACATTTTAATATATGTAAAGGAATTATTCTAACGACTGCGTTATATAAGGTAAACTATCAATATATGTTTTGTAATGTATGAGCCGATTATTTTTTGCATTAGTATTTATTGAGAATTTTATTACAAAATTATATTGACATTTATAGCGATTTGTTGTAAATTAAATGTAACGGATTACATAAGACTTTACACAAGGTTACATCTTATAAAATATATAATATATGTAAACAATTACAATGATTATTAGGAGGTTAGATATGCCAACTATACAAGAGGTGGCTAAAAAAGCAGGAGTATCTGTGGCTACAGTTTCTAGAGTATTGAATGATAATGGACCAGTCTCATCCAATACTAGAAAAAAAGTTCAAGCAGTAATTGACGAACTTAACTACCAACCTAATCTATTAGGAAGAAACCTAAGAAGATCAGAGACTAGAATGATATTAGTATTACTACAAAATATTTCCAATCCATTTTATTCTAAGATAGTAAAAGGTATGGAAGATACAGCTCATGAAAATGGCTATAATGTATTGATCTGTAACACTAATACAGATATCGATCTGGAAAGCATATATTTGGATTTCCTTAAAAACAAGCTGGTAGATGGAGTTATCTTCACTTGTACTGCCATGGTTACCGCAGAATTCAATAAATTAGCTAAAAACTATCCTGTTGTATTATGTAATGAGTATAATAAGGACATAAAAGCTCCTATTGTAACTATTGATAATGAAATTGCAGGTTATGAAGCAACATCTCATCTTATAAAGCTGGGACATAAAAAGATTGGAATGATATCCGTTAATAATGTAGGCTCATCATATGATAGAATGAAAGGTTATATGAGAGCTATTGAAGAAGCAGGTTTAGAAGTTAACGATGATTACATTGTTTATCATACATTTTCATATAAAGGTGGAATGAGAGGAATCAAACAATTATTTGAATTAGATGACCCACCTACAGCTGTATTTTGTATATCAGACTTAATAGCAGTGGGAGCCATTAAAGAATTGAAGAGTAAGGGACTTAGAGTTCCTAATGATGTAGCGATAGTAGGATTTGACAATAATAGTATTGCACCTATGTATGATCCATCTATCACTACTATTGCTCAGCCTAGATATGATATTGGTAAAAAAACAATGGAAATCATGTTGCAAAGGATTAAAGGTAGTGGAAATAATAATTATATAGTAAAACTAGAGCATGATCTTATTATTAGAGAATCAACATTACCGTCAATTGATTAATAAGTTTATCAATATAATAAAACACTAACCATGCTGTTGAAGATAAAATAATATTAAATATATTTTAGGAGGAATTATGATGAGTGACAAATTAAAAGCAGGAATTATAGGGTGTGGAGGTATAGCTAATGGAAAGCATATGCCAAGTATCAAAAAAGTAGAACAAATTGAAATGGTTGCTTTTTGTGACATTATTGAAGAAAGAGCAATAGAAGCAAGCAAAAAATTTGGAACTGAAAATGCAAAATACTATACAGACTATAAGAAAATGTTATCAGATAATAATTTAGATGTAGTATATGTTTGTACTCCTAATAGAGAACATAGTTTCATTACAATCGATGCTCTTGAAGCAGGATGTCATGTTATGTGTGAAAAACCAATGGCTAAGACAGTAAAAGAAGCAGAAGAAATGTTAGAGGCTGCTAAGAGAACAGGCAAAAAACTAACAATAGGTTATCAAAATAGATTTAGAGCAGATTCACAGTACCTAAAGAAATCTTGTGAAAGAGGAGATCTTGGTGATGTGTATTTTGCTAAAGCTCACGCTATCAGAAGAAGAGCAGTACCAACTTGGGGAGTATTCCTTAACGAAGAAGAACAAGGCGGAGGTCCATTAATTGATATTGGAACACACGCTCTTGACTTAACATTATGGTGTATGGACAACTATAAGCCAAAAAGAGTTGTAGGTACTACATATAAGAAATTAGGCGATCAAAAAGATACAGGTAATGCTTGGGGAGACTGGAACCAAGATGAATTTACAGTAGAAGATTCTGCTTTTGGATTTGTTACTATGGAAAATGGTGCAACTATAATATTAGAATCAAGCTGGGCATTGAATACTCTTGAAACAGGTGAAGCTAAGACAACTCTTTGTGGAACAAAAGCAGGAGCTGATATGAAAGACGGACTTAGAATCAATGGAGCTGATCTTGGTAAATTATATGTGAAGAAACCTGGACTTAGTGCTGATGGAGTTGATTTCTATGAAGGTGACAGCAATAATCCAGCAGAAGTGGAAGCAAAAAGTTTTGTTGACTGTATAATCAATGATACAGAACCAGTAGTAAAACCAGAGCAGGCTCTAGTAGTTACTAAGATATTAGAAGCAATCTATAAATCAGCAGAATTAGGAAAAGAAATTATATTAGACTAATAGTAATAGAGTACGAAAGGAGTAAATAAATATGAAATTAGGAGTTTTTACACCATTACTAAACAATCAGCCTCTAGATGAAGCACTTAGTTATTTAAGCAAATTAGGCGTGACTATGGTAGAGATTGGAGCAGGAGGATATCCAGGAACATCACATGCTAATCCTGATATATTACTTAATGACGATGCAAAATTAGAAGAATTCAAGAATACTATCAAAAAATATAATATGGAAATAAGTGCACTCAGCTGTCATGGAAATCCAGTACATCCTAATAAAGAAATAGCTGCCAAATTCCACGATGATTTTGAAAAGACTATATTATTAGCTGAAAAACTTGGACTAAAACAGATTAATACTTTCTCAGGTTGTCCAGGTGGTTCAAAAGAAGATAAGACACCTAACTGGGTAACATGTCCTTGGCCAGAAGATTTTACAGAAGTATTAGATTATCAATGGAATGAAGTATTGATTCCATACTGGAAGAAGGCTGTAGCTTTCGCTAAAGAGCATGGTGTCACTATGATAGCACTTGAAATGCACCCAGGATTCTGTGTCTACAATCCATACACATTATTAAAACTTCGTAATGCAGTTGGAGAAGAGATTGGAGCTAACTTTGATCCTAGTCATCTATTCTGGCAAGGAATCAATCCAGTAGCGGCAATCAGGGAATTAAAAGATTGTATCTTCCATTTCCATGCAAAAGATACTAAGATAGATGCAATTAATTGTGGTGTAAATGGTGTTCTTGATACAAGACACTATTCAGATGAAATCAATCGTTCTTGGATTTTTAGATCAGTTGGATATGGTACTGATTATGCTACATGGAAAGATATAATCAGTGCACTTAGAATGGTTGGATATGACTATGCCATAAGTATAGAGCATGAAGATTCATTAATGTCAGTAAATGAAGGTTTGACAAAAGCTGTAACATTCTTAAAAGAAGTCATGACTTTTGAAAATACAGGTGGTATGTGGTGGGCATAATGTCATAATTATATTTCATTGCCAAGTAGCACTTGATTAATATGATAAAATAGTTTATAGTGTGATAAAAAGCAACAAAAAATTCAATAAAATAATTTATATTAATGATGGAGATGAATGACAATGTTTAGAGTTGGGATTGTAGGATGTGGAAATATTTTTCCAATGCATGCATATCCTGTTAATGAACTTAGCTGTACAGAGCTAGTTGCAGTATGTGACATCAAAGAAGATAGAGCTAAGGCAAAGGCACAGGAATTAGGTTGTAAATATTATACAGACTATAAAGAAATGATTGATAAAGAAAATTTAGATGTTGTACATATTTGTACACCACACTATATGCATCCATTAATAGCTATCTATGCAGCAGAAAAAAAGGTAAGTGTATTAACTGAAAAACCAATGTCAATTAAACTAGAAGACGCTGAGAATATGATCAATGCTGCAAAAGATAATAATGTAACTCTTGGTGTAATTTTCCAAAATAGATATAATAAAGGCTCACAGCTTATTAAAAAGACTTTGGAATCAGGTGAATTAGGTAAGATAATCACTGGAAAACTATCTGTTACTTGGGATAGATCAGATGAATATTATACTAACAGTGATTGGAAAGGAACTTGGGACAAAGAAGGTGGCGGAGTTATTATTGACCAAGCTATTCACACTATGGATTTGATGCGTTGGTTCATAGACAGCGAAATTGAATATGTAGATGCCAATATAAGTAATAGAGCTCACGAGATTATTGAAGTTGAAGATTCAGCTGAAGGCGTTATAAAATACAAAAATGGTATATATACAGGATTCTACGCTATTAATTATTATGGTTATGATGCACCTGTAGAGATAGAGATTTATTGTGAAAACGGAATCGCCAGCATGGTAGCAGATAAGGCAACTATTAAATTCAAGGATGGTAGAACTTTAATAGCTGACCAAGACCCTAATGAAGTATTCAATTATGGTAACGTAAAAAGCTATTGGGGCGTAAGCCACGTAAAACAAATCAAGAATTACTATCATAGCCTTACTAATGGTACTAAACCAGAGATAACAGGTGAAGAAGCATATAAGACTCAAAAAATGATTTGTGCAATCTATGATGGTGGAAAAGAGCAAAAAAGAATAATATTTTAATATAATAATACAAATATAAGGGGATGTCGCTGAGACACCCCCTTTAATTAATACAGGAAAGTTTTATTATTAAGTATTGAACTGATAAAATCTATCAATAACATCTTTTTAATTCTTATAAATCTACACCTTTAGATAATAATGTAGATGATGACACATACATGATTGCACTAACAACTAAACTGTATATTAGTGAGGTAGTGGTATAATTTATTGTCATGTTTTTTCCTACAGTTATGCCATTATCAACATTTCCAATTAATTTATATTGTACATAAGTAATTATAGTTTGTAGAATCAAGAAGAATATAAAACTGAAAAATCCTCCTAGTTTAACATTGGATAATAGTGTTTTTCTTATTGTTATAGCTAGATAAATAGTTAAGATAAAAGCAAACCAGCCAATAACAAATGATACAATACCAAGTACAATTTCACCTGGTGAAGGTAAAGCAGAGAAACTCTCGAAGAAATCCATTATCATTCGTGCATTACTACCTGGATCATTTAAATACTTATTATAGACTATGTTATAATTAAGTGCCATAAATCCAATATACATAGCTAGTCCGATAGTCGCTTCTATCAAACTAATAAATAATTTAGAACCAATTATCTGATAGGAATTGGTTGGAGTTAGAAACAACATGTATCCGGGCTTTTTATATAAGTCGGATGAGTACATATTGATACTGTCTATAAGTAAGAATATCAGACCTCCAAAACCAAGTAAAAATATTAAGATTACAGTGAATACAAGGGCTATTCCGCCTTTATAGATAGTAAAAAGTATTGCTAATTCAATTAAACCGAACATAACTAAGGCTATAACAATTAATTTTGCTTTCTTCAGTGCTTCATATTTCATTAATCTAAACATTATGCGTATACCTCCTTATAAAGATCTACAATAGATTTACCTCTTTCTTCTCTAACGGTTTCAGCATCTCCCATGAGTACTAATTCACCATTTTTAATGAAGATAACTTGGTCTAATATTTTTTCCATTTCATCAACTAAATGACTGGATACAATAATTGTATTATCATCATTAGCACATTTAACTATGGTATTCAATATTTTTTCCCTAGCAACTAAATCAATACCATTCAGTGGTTCATCCAACATAATCAATTTAGAATCTCTTGAAAGAGTTACAGCAATTTTCATCTTTGAAGCCATTCCAGAAGATAAGGAAGATACTTTCATATCCATTTCAAGATCCATATAAGCAATTAATTCTTTGTATCTTTCCATATTAAAGTCTTTATAGAAATCCTTATAAAATTCACCTACAGTTTTAATTTTCATATATGGATATATAAAATTCTCAGTAGACATATAAGCAGTCAATTCCTTGGATTTCACACCAACATTATTTCCTTCAACCAAAATTTCTCCGGAAGATGGATTCAACAAACCTGCTACCATTTTCATGAATGTAGTTTTACCACTACCGTTAGGACCTAAAAAACCATATATTTTACCTTGCTCTACAGTTAATGAAATGTTCTTAACTGCTTTCTTTGACAGATAACCTTTTGATAGATTCTTAATTTCAAGTAACATCTATTTTTCCTCGCTTTCTTTTTTTATTATTGATATTAGCATTTCGTTGGTATAACCCAGCTCTGTCATACCTTTCACGAAATCGTTAATCAAATCTTTTGCCATATCATTTCGTATTTGTTCTATTTTGGACTCTGATTCTGTAACAAAAGTCCCTAAACCTCTCTTGGTAAAAGTGATTTCTTCCCTTTCCATCTCTTTATATATTCTTCCAGAAGTATTAGGATTGATACTATATTTTATTGCTAACTCTCTTGTTGAGGGGAGTTTTTCTCCAGGTGATAGTTTCCCAGTAATAATGTCTTTTTTCAGCTCATTTATTATTTGCATATATATAGGAATACTATTATTAAAATCCACTTATCCACCTCCATAAAAAACTTCATGTAATAACTAGTGCACTAGGTATATAGTACACTATTAAATTATATTTGTCAACACCTTTTTGTTTAATAAAGAAAAAAGAAAATATATCTTATAAAAAAAGGTTTATAATAGATAATAAAGAATACTATAGTATATAGTAATAGCTATTATAAGTATAAGATAATAAAAAGAGGTGATTATATGAATATCGGTACAATTATTAAAAAAGCAGAAGAACTGAATACTATCTCAACCGATGATACTTTAGGAAAAGGACTTAAGATTATTGAAGAGAATGACCTGCTTTCTCTACCTGTAGTGGAAGGAAAGAAATTCATAGGTATACTATCAAGACAGTATGTATATGAAACTTATTTTAAGGAAGACGGTGGAGATAAGAAGGAATTCCTAGAAAGAAAAGTAAAAGAATTCATGAAAACAAAAGTTCCATCCGTTAATGATCTTAAGATGCTGGTTGAAGAAGCTGCTGCAATGTTTTTTGCTAATAATAAATTAAGATTTATACCAGTTGTTAATGAAGATGAAGAATTATTAGGAATAATAACTAAAAAAGCTATATTGGAAAGGTTTAGATTCATATACGGTATGAATGAACCTAGACTAGTTATTTACATATATGACTTTAAAGGAAAACTTGCTAAGATAACTGATATAATTGCAAAAGCTGGGGGCAATATTAGAAATATTGTTCAAGCTGATACAGAAGTATTAGGTTTACAAGAGATAACATTAAGGGTAAAAGCTAACGATATACGTAAGGTTGTTAAAAGTTTGAACAGTCATGGATTCGAAGTAAGAGAATTCAGTGAAAATAATTAAATATATAATTAATAGGGGACTATATAACGATACAGTCCCCTTAATACTCTTTAACCTATAACAGATTCACCAAAATTTTTACCAAATTCATAAGCATCTTTTAATTGTTCATCAGAAGGATTGAATTTAATTTTTAGACCTTCTACAGGTATTTTAAAACGAAGCTGCTTGAAACGGCCTTCTATATTGGAAACAGCTTCACCACTCCAGCCGTATGAACCAAATGCTCCAGCTAATTTCCCTTTATGGATTATTGGATTAAGGGAAGTTAGGATATCCCATATTGGTGGTAGAGCATCAGATACGATTGTAGGAGAACCAAGTAATAATCCTTTTGCAAGATTGATTTCATTCATGACTTCATCTTTTTTGGTCTCTACAAGATCATATAGTAATACGTCAAGACCTTCAACAGATTTTACGCCTTCTGCAATTTTCTGTGCAATCTTTTCTGTATATCCGTAAGCTGATACATAAGCTATAACAACGCTTGGTTTTTCTCTTTTTTCTTCAGTTGCCCAAGTTTTATATAGTTCCAGATATTTATCAAGATCTTTTCTAAGGATTGGACCATGACCAGGACATATGATATCAATATCTATATTACTGATTTTCTTAAGAGCTTGTAGTACATAAGGTTTGAAAGGACCTATGATAACATCAAAATAATATTTGTAACTGTCTAAGAAGTCGCCTTCAATTTTATCATTGAATAATTTTTCATCACAGTAATGACATCCAAAAGAGTCACAAGTAATTAAAGTGTTCTCTTCTTTTATATAAGAGTACATTGTATCTGGCCAGTGAAGAAATGGTGCCATGATAAATTCTACAGTCCTGTCGCCTAATTCAAGAGTAGAGCCTTCTTTTGTAATAATTGATTTAAAAGATTTATTAGTAATCTCTTTCAAGAATTTTATTGCCATTGCTGTTCCTACTATTGTTACATCAGGATTAATATCCAAAATCTTAGCGATAGAACCCACATGGTCTGGTTCTGTATGATTAACAACAATATAATCTATTTCATCTACTGATGAGACTTCATTTAACCTTTCTAAGAATTCATCAAAAAACTTGACTTTAACAGTTTCAAATAAGGCTGTTTTATTAGAGCCTTTAACCAAATATGAATTATATGTAGTACCATACTCTGTATACATTACTACATCAAATAAACGTATATCATAATCAAGTGCTCCAACCCAGTAAATTCCCTTGTTTATTTCTTTAGCTTTATTCATAATAATCTCCTTTCATATATTACATCCTATGTATAGTATTTTTACTTTTACAGAAGTTATACTTTTAATTTTAAGTTTAAGAAAGTTGTTTTCTGTTTACTAATAGTTAGTTGATAATTAATATTACTTAGTAGTAGATTAACACAGCTTCTGATTAAAGTCAATATGAGTTAAACATTAATATAAATATTTAATATAATTATTTTTTTACTGTATAATACTTAAATTTTAATAAAAAAGTACAATAAAATCATAATTAATCATGTGAGCAGGTTAAAAATTATCTTTGTGCATAATGAATATTATGTTATAATGAATTAATTAAGAACGCTTTACGTATCTTATCTTAATAACATAGCGGAGGATAAACTAATGAATGAGAAGGGAATAAGTAAATTTAAAATTGATTTAAAACCTACACAAATACTTGTACTCGGGTTTTTATTTCTAATAATAGTCGGAGCAATATTATTGAATCTACCTATAGCTACTAATGATGGGAATAGCATTGGATTTATAGATGCTCTGTTTACATCAACTTCTGCTGTATGCGTAACAGGACTTGTTGTTGTCAATACTTTGGAATATTGGAGTATGTTTGGTAAGATTGTAATCATAATATTAATTCAAATCGGTGGACTTGGATTTATGACTTTTGCTACTACGTTCTTTATAATAATGGGAAGAAAAATAAGATTAAAAGAGAGACTTATCATACAAGAAGCATTAAATCAATATTCACTATCTGGTATGGTAAGGCTGACTAAGAATGTATTATTAGGTACTCTATTAATAGAAGGAATCGGAGCTGTACTATTATCAATAAGATTTGTTCCCAAGGATGGGCCATATGGTATATTTAAAGCCATATTCCATTCTATATCAGCATTTTGTAATGCAGGTTTTGATATTGTAGGTGATAGTAGTTTAAGTCCTTTTATTGGTGATATTATAATCAATATAACCATAATGTTACTAATAATATTAGGTGGACTTGGATTCACTGTATGGATTGACATACTTAGAGTTCTAAAACAGAAATTCGAGAATAAATGGAATTTAAAAAGCACATTTAGAAAATTTACATTACACACTAAGATAGTATTGATTTTAACATTTTCATTAATAGTAATAGGATTTGTATTTTTCTTCGTATTAGAAACAACTAATCCTGATACTCTTGGTAATCTATCAATGAAAAATAAAATATTAGGTTCGCTGTTCCAGGCAGTTACACCAAGAACAGCTGGATTTAACACTATGCCACTAGGGGATATGACCCATGGTTCCAAATTCATGACTATCATATTAATGTTTATCGGTGGTTCTCCAGCAGGTACTGCAGGTGGTGTAAAAACAGTAACTATGGGTGTTATCATATTGACAGTTATATCAGGTATTAGAGGAAAAGAAAGAACAGAAGCTTTCGAGAGAACTATACCTGAAGATATAATAAAAAGAGCATTAGCTGTAATTACTATAGGTATAACTGTTGTTATTACAGTAACTATGATATTATCTGTAACTGAAACAGGAAGCTTTATGGACATATTTTTTGAAACTGTATCAGCTTTTGCCACAGTTGGATTAACTCTAGGAATAACAGGAAGTTTGACAACTATAGGAAAGATTGTTATCTGTATTACTATGTTTATTGGTAGGCTTGGACCACTTACAATGGCAGTTGCTCTTTCAATGAGAGCTAAATCAAAAGCTAGTATGAAAAAGCCAGATGAAAAAGTAATGGTTGGATAAATAATTATATAGATTGAAAGGAAGGTAAATGTTAATGGCTAAGAAAAGAGATTTTGTAGTATTTGGATTAGGGAAATTTGGACAAAGTGTTGCACAAACACTTAGTATGAATGGTTGCGATGTTCTGGCAATTGATAAAAATGAAGAAATTATTCAAGATATAGCATCTACGGTAACTCATGCTGTACAGGCAGATGTTACAGACCAAGATGCATTAAGTGCTTTGGGAGTAAGAAATTTTGATGCAGCTATAATTGCTATATCAAATGATATGCAGTCAAGTATTATGGCAACAATATTAGTAAAAGAATTAGGAGTTCCTTATGTACTTGCAAAAGCACAAAATGAAATCCACAAGAAAGTTCTTGAAAAAGTTGGTGCAGACAAAGTTGTTTTCCCAGAAAGAGAAATAGGTGTTAGAATAGCTAATAATCTAATCTCAGAAAACTTTGTGGATTACATTGAATTATCAGAAGACTATAGTATAGTAGAGGTTTCCATATTAGACGAATGGATAGGCAAAAGTTTAAAAGAACTTGACATGAGAGCGAAATATGGAATTAATGTTATGGCTATTAGACAGGGCGCTAATATCAGTATTACACCAGGTCCTGATGTAACCCTAAAAGAAGGGGATGTACTAGTTGTAATTGGAAGTAATAAAGACCTTAAGAAAATAAATATAATAAAGCATTAGGAATGAAATATATGATTACTAGTATGCAGAATACTAAAGTGAAAAAAATAATACAGTTACTTAATAAGTCTAAAACAAGAAAAAAAGAAGGTTTATTTATTGTTGAAGGCAAAAAAATAATTAGTGAAATAGATAAGAACCGTATTAGTGAAATTTTTGTTACTGAAACATATTATGAGAATCAATGTACTTATGTAAATGAATTGATTGAAGAAAATATTAGAATTGAGATAGTCAGTGATTCTATAATGAAACATATATCTGGATCAGTTACACCTCAAGGTATACTTGGTATTATCAAGATAGTTCCTATGGAACTAAATATTTTAATGGATAAAAAGCCTCTAATAATAATATTAGAAAATATACAAGACCCAGGCAATCTTGGAACTATTATTAGGACAGCTGATGCAGTTGGTGCTAGCGGTATAATAATTTCAAAAGGCTCTGTGGACGTTTATAACCCAAAGGTTGTTAGAGCAACCATGGGGTCTATATTCAGAGTACCTATCATATCAGAAAGTAATTTGATAGAAGATATTAATACTCTCAGAAAAAGAGGTATTGAGATTCTAGCTTCTCATTTACAAGGGAGTAGTAATATATATGATTGCGATTTAACACATGGTGTCGGTATATTGATTGGCAATGAAGGTAATGGTCTGTCAAAGAACATAACTGAGCTTGCTCATAAGAATATCAAGATTCCAATGATAGGAAGGTCCGAATCCTTGAATGCAGGTGTGGCTACTAGTATAATAGCATATGAAGTGTTGAGGCAAAGAAATTACATGTAGATAGTAGATGCCTTACATATTATTATAGTCAGAAAAAGAAGTTGTAAAGATTTTAAAATATCTCTTCACAACTTCTTATTTTTATGTTATCATGTAATTGATAATGAATGTCATTATCATGATGGAGGTGTCTTTATGAGAACTTGTCAAAATAACAAAGAATGTATACTTAATCATGTGTGCAACGATTATGAAAAGAGATTATTGAAAACCATAAGTCCAGTAATAAAAGGAATAAAGCCAGCAGAAATAATAAGTCTACCGAAAAGTGAAGAAAATGTTAGGGGCAAATTAAAATTATTAACTACCATGTATAACAAATGCAACAAAATAAAAGGTGAAATCATTAATTACTCTAGTAAGAGCATAAAAATATTTATATATAATGAAGATGCTCTACAAAAAATATTACATAAAAAAAATATTCGCAACTTTTTAGCAACATGGGGGTATAGTCCTAGTTATTCCTTAGAAGATTGCTTAGATAAACTGTTTCGTAAAATAAGCATGGGGAAGATACCTGATGAAATAGGAATATTTTTAGGGTATCCATTAAAAGATGTGATGGGATTCATGGGAGTTGTTAATTTACCATTGACAAAAGTTAATTATTGGAGGATTTATGGTGATGCCAATATATCAGATAGACTATACGATAATATTCAAAAAGTAAAACATCATACAGAAAAATTACTTGTACATAAAACACCTCAACAAGTTTTTGAATTACTAATAAGTTAATATGGAGGTAAATAAAATGGATAAAGCATTAATTATTTATTGGAGTGGCACAGGAAATACAGAGGCAATGGCTAATGGTATTGCAAAAGGTATAGAATCAGAGGGAAAAGAAGTACAGATAATTCCTGTTGATGCGGCTAACAAGGATATGGTGAAAGAAGCAACACATATAGCTCTTGGATGCTCAGCCATGGGAGCAGAGGTATTGGAAGAAGATGAAATGGAACCTTTTGTTGAAAGCTTAGAAGACATTGATTGGTCAAATAAAAAATTAGCCCTATTCGGTTCTTATGACTGGGGAGACGGCGAATGGATGAGAAACTGGCAGGAAAGAATGGAATCATGTGGTGCCACTTTAGTCAAAGATGGTCTTGCTGTTAATCTAGAACCTGAAGGAGAAGAATTAGAAAAATGCATAGATCTAGGTAAAACACTTGTAACTGCTTAATTCTATATAATACTAAAAGGAGCAATTACTACATTAATTAAAATGTAATAAGCTCCTTTAAAATTTTTTAATAATAATGTATGAAATTAATATTGAACTACAGAGCGGAGGTAGTATAGGGGAAAATTTGCTGACGGAATATTTCCCTATACTATCTCTGCGACTGTTAGCTTATACTTAATTGTATTTCTCCAATTTCCTCTCAACATCCTCACGTGTAACAGTATTAAGCGCATTAATATTACAAGAAGCAGTTTTCTTGTAATATTTCCTTGCTTCTTCTATATCATTTTTCTTTTCAAAAATCAATCCCATATAATAGTTGCTATCAGCCATATTAGGATTAATCTCTAATGCAGACTTTAGATATTTGATTGCTTCACCGTAATCGTTCAATTCATAATATATCTGTCCAAGATTATCAAGTGCAGGAGCATGAGTAGCGTTTAAAATCAAAGCTTTTTTACTGTTTTCAATAGCTTTATCATAATCTTTCTTCAGCAAATACAAGTATCCTAGAGTAGTATAGTCCTGAGCATATACATATGAATTCGTTTTTATTACATATTCGTCAGTTGGCTCGTCTTCATTGATTGATTCTTCTAATTCTTTTGGTTCATCATCTGTGTCTGTTACTTTTTCAAAGTCTTTGAATACTTTTTCATACATATTGATAGCTTCATCAATATTACCTAGTTTCCAATGACATATGGCAATATTACATTTTATAATTTTATCGGCAAGAAACTGAGGTTTGAGGCTTAGAGCCTTTTTAAAAATTTCAATTGCCTCATTGATATTATCTTTTTTTAGAAGGACTAGTCCATAAGAAGTTATGATACTAATATTATTGGTATGTAGTTTATATGCCAACCTATAATATTTATATGCCTTATTATCATTCTTGAAGGCTGATTGAACCAATATTCCTATGAAACCTATTGAAGTTCCTAAGAACAGAAGTATTGTTAAAAGTATAAAACCTGCATAAAAGAGTAATAATGTACTTAATGGCATGTGTTTTATAACCATAACAAAGATGTAACAAACTATAAAATAAACTATTGCAACTAATTTCCATTTCTTTCCTAAAAATTCCATGCTTTTTCATCTCCTATACATAGCTATTTATAAATGATACTACATTAATATAAGGTTTTCAATATGAATAATAGTAAATTCTTCAACTTTTTCACTATAAAAACCAATATCCCATCTGAATTGAAGGTAGAAAATTGAGTTGATTATCAAATACTTTGTAAAAATAAATAAATTATATACAAAAACATAATTATAAATTAAACAATTTTTAATTAAATATTAATCTATATATATTAAAATTATCATTATCATATAAATTAACCTCAAAATTTATCAAAAAGTTAAGTTTTAACTTATAAAAACTATATCTATGATAATAATTTAATCAAGTAGTAGCACAAAAATAATAAAGTTGCATTATGTAAGTTTTTTTTGTAAAATATAATAAGGTAGAATCATAATAAATAGCATAAATATATTAGCATAAGATTATGATATAACATATCAACTCTTTATTAAAAGGAGGAAGTAAGATATGCCAGAACCATATTTAATTTGGCTTGGAGTATTAATTATATGTATAATACTTGAAGCGGCTACTCTCGGATTAACAACAATCTGGTTTGCATTTGGAGCTTTGGCTTCGCTATTAGTATCTTTATTTGGAGCAGAAATTATTATTCAAGTATTAGTTTTTATAATTGTTTCCTTGTGCTTATTGTATTTTACAAGACCAATAGCATTGAAAGTACTCAAAATTGGTCATGCAAAAACCAACTATGAATCAATAATAGGCAAAGTGGGAATAGTTATAGAAGATATTGATAATCTTTCTGCAAAAGGTCAAGTAAAAGTTGATGGACAAATATGGAGCTCCCGTTCTTTACATGGTAGTTCTATAGAAAAAGGTATGAAAGTTAAAGTCGCTGAAGTAAAAGGTGTAAAATTGATTGTTGAAAAAGTAAAATAACATTTTGTATAAATTATGAGGAGGAATACATTATGGAATATGTAGGAATTGGAATTATTGCTATCGTAGTTATTTTAATAATAAGTAGTATCAAGGTGGTACCACAAGCACATTCGTATGTAATTGAAAGACTTGGTGCATTCCAGACGTCTTGGTCAGTGGGATTACATATTAAAATACCACTAATTGATAAAGTAGCAAGAAGAGTATCATTAAAAGAACAAGTTTTAGACTTTCCACCACAACCAGTTATTACCAAAGATAACGTTACTATGAGAATAGATACAGTTGTATACTACCAAATAACTGACCCAAAAGCTTATGCATATGGAATAGTTAATCCATTATCAGCAATTGAAAACTTGACAGCAACTACACTTAGAAATATAATTGGTGATCTGGAACTTGATGAAACATTAACATCTAGAGAGCTTATCAATACAAAAATGAGAAGTATTCTTGACGAAGCAACAGACCCATGGGGAATAAAAGTCAATCGTGTTGAACTAAAAAATATTATACCACCTGCTGAAATACAAGATGCTATGGAGCGTCAAATGAAAGCAGAAAGAGGTAGGAGAGAAGCTATCCTTAGAGCTGAAGGTGAGAAGAAATCAGCTATCTTAGTAGCAGAAGGTAGAAAAGAATCAGCTATACTAGAAGCAGAAGCACAAAAGGCAGCAGCTATCCTTAGAGCTGAAGCTAAGAAAGAAGCAGCTATAAGAGAAGCAGAAGGTGAAGCTGAAGCTATCTTAAAAGTTCAAACAGCTACTGCTGAAGGTATTAAGAAGATTAATGAATCCAAACCTTCAAGCCAAGTAATATCTATTAAGAGCCTAGAAGCTTTTGCTAAAGCAGCTGATGGAAAAGCAACCAAGATAATTATTCCATCAGAGATACAAGGTTTAGCAGGGTTAGCTAAATCAGTTGTGGAAATCGCAAAGGATGATAAAGTTGACTAAGATATATACTATTTAACTTAGTGGATGCATTGAATTATGCAAAATTTAATATAAGTTAAATAATATAATGGGCTAGCTTATTTAGATGTTCTATATTATAGTTAGCCCATTAAATGTATAATTTTAGTGTGTCGAATAAGGGAGAAATATTCAAATGAAAGAATTAAAAAAAGTATCGTATAAAGATTTTATTATGTTAGCTATACTGTTAGCTAAAGTAACATGTTTTTATTTGTTAATAGGATTTACAAAATCAAGTATAATTATAGGAAGCATAACATTTTTGTTTTTTGTAGTAATTTTTGTATCATATTTATTTAGCAATAGTAAGCACTGTAATAGATCATTTTTAATTGTATATTCTTTGCTTACATTATTAATGTTTGCAGATTGTTTGTATTACAGCTATTTCAATCAATTACCATCAGTAAATCAAGTAGCACAGATGAATAATTTGATTGTTGTTGATGAAAGTATCAAATTTACTACACCACCTATAAGTATTCTATTGTTCATTGATATACCTATATACTATATTTATTTCAAGAAGAAGAGAGCACAAATAACAGGTAATGATACTGTAAAATTCAAACCTTATAAAAAAGTACTTACATCACTACTATTAGGTTTGCTACTATTGATGTCATGGAATCCAATGAATGCAGATGCAATAAAAGCAGTTAGTAATACTGAGTTTTTAACATATCATATAAATGATATCTACACAAAAGTATTTGGATACAAAGATAATCAAATCAAGTCAAATGAGAATGTTGATAAAGTGATTGATGAATTGCAGAAAAACAGATCTATAGATACAAAATATCTTGGGGTAGCAAAAGATAAGAACTTAATTGTTATTCAAGTTGAATCATTACAGAATTTCCCTATTAATGCTTATTATGAAGGTCAGGAGCTTACACCTAATCTTAACAAATTAATTAAAGGGGATTCATTATACTTTGAAAATTACTATCAGAATATTGGGAGAGGAAATACATCAGATGCAGAGTTTTCAACACAGAATTCTATCTACCCAGTAATTGATGGAGAATGCTATAGATTATACGAGGATAATACATTTTATGGTTTGCCTTGGATTATGAGAGAACAT
The DNA here is from genome assembly GCF_036985595.1 of Vallitalea maricola. Classification (NCBI taxonomy): domain Bacteria; kingdom Bacillati; phylum Bacillota; class Clostridia; order Lachnospirales; family Vallitaleaceae; genus Vallitalea; species Vallitalea maricola. Next base: position 63,040 of record NZ_BTPU01000036.1, read on the forward strand.
GGATATAGTACTAAAGTATTTCATGGTTATGAAGCAAGTTTCTGGAATAGAGAAGCAGCATATCCTAACCAAGGATTTGAGGATTATGTAAGTCTTGAGGATATGAAACTTGATGAAAAGATTGGATTTGGATTATCAGATGTTAGCATGTTTGAACAAGCAGCTGAACATATAGAAAAAATGGAAAAACCATTCTATTCTTTTTTAATAACATTATCATGTCACCATCCTTATATACTACCTGATAAATACAATACTATACAATTGAATTCAGAAGATGAAGGTACAGTATTTGGTAACTATCTACAAGGAGTACATTATTCAGATATGGCTATAGGAGAGTTTATCAGTACACTAAAAGAAAAGGGTTTGTATGATGATACAATCATAGCTATATATGGTGACCATCATGGACTTAATTGCAAGGATGCAAGTAATTATGAATGTATGACAAGATATTTAGGCAAAGAATATGACTATAATGAGATGCTTAATATACCTTTAATAATTAACATACCCGGTGCTGATATTAATGAGACCATATCTACTACAGGAGGGCAAGTTGATTTCTTACCTACCATAACTAACCTATTGGGAGTACCTATCAAAAATAAATATATATTAGGACAAGATTTGGTAAATGCTAAAAAAGGATATGTTGCATCCGTGACATATATGTTGAGAGGATCTTTTATAACAGATGATGTTATATTTGAAATGTCAAGAGAATCACTATTCAGTACTAGTACAGCAAAGGACTTAGAGACGAATGAGGTAATTAAGAATAACATTTATTTAGAAGATTACTATAATAGAGCATTACAATTATTAGATACATCCAAGTATATACTTGAAAATAATCTAATAACAAGATAATAATGATTTGCAAGATATGTAAATTAATCTTGATAGTAAAAAACTTATAAGCATCTAAATTATAAGAAAAAAGCAGCTCTAATTATTAGACTGACTTTTAGCTTTAATTAATTTAGGGGGATAATTATGAAAAAAACAATAGTAATAGTATCAGCATCAACAGGTTATGGACATAATCAGGTAGCTGGTGCATTAAAATTAGAATTTGAAGAAAAAGGATATAAGGCTGTTATTGTAGAGCCGTTAAAGGAAGTAAGTAAATCATTAGATATGTTAGTATCAGATGGTTACAAGATACTTGCAACTTTAATGCCTAAAATGTATGGAACAATATACAAGATCAGCAATAATGAAACCATGAACAAACCTGTTGCTAAAATATTTATAAAAGCATTAAAAGATAAAATAGAAGAAATAGTTAATTTTGAAAATGCGAGTATGATAATAAGTACACACCCTTTATTGGTAGATGTAATCTCTTCACTAAAAGGTGACGGTGTTCTTGAGATACCATTTCTATCAATAGTAACTGATTTTCTTCCGCATCAAAGCTATATAAGTGAAAATGTAGATGCTTATTTAGTAGGTAGCAGTTATACGAAAAACGGTATAGTAGCTAGAGGAATATCTCCTGATAAAGTTTATTGCTACGGTATACCTATTAAGAGAATTTTTAGAGAAGATGTTGTAACAGAGAAAAAAGAGGACATATTTACTATTCTGTTAATGGGTGGAAGTATGGGAGTAAGCTCTATTAAGAAGGCGCTTAAAAATTTGCTTAATATCGAGGATAAGCTTAAGATTATTGTTGTCTGTGGTAATAACGATACTCTAAAAAATTCTTTAGATGAAAAATATGGTGAGTATATCCCTAATAAGTATATAGAGATACTTGGATTTACTGATAAAATACCTGAGCTTATGGAGCTGTCAGATGTAATTATAACTAAGCCAGGTGGTCTTACAGTAACAGAGGCGCTTACTAAGAATATACCAATGATTATACCTTATTTCATTCCAGGGCAGGAAGAAGAAAATGCAGAAGTTCTTGTTAATGCGGGAGCAGCAATTAAGGTAGATAGTGTAAAAGAATTAGACGAAGTCGTAGGAGTTTTAATGAATGACCCTAGTAAAATAAAATGGTTGAAGCAAAATATGAAAGAGATGTCTAAGGAGCATTCTATAGAAAAAACAATTAATCTCTGTCTAGAATTAATGGAAGAATATAAACCATTTAGGGAGACAATAAAAGATGCAAACTAACTGTGATATTCTAATCCTTACTGCTGATTTTGGAAGTGGACATAAATCTGTTTCAAATGCAATCAAAAGTTATATAAATGATGTAGATAGTAGTGTAAATATTGAAATCGTTGATATGTATAAGATTATTAGACCAAAACTGTATAAATACATCTATAAGTTTTTTGGAATATTAATTAAGTACGGAACAACTATCTATAACTTTGATTATTATAAAAAAAATAATAACGATAAATTTGGTAAGTTGCACTCTTGCTATAAATCTAGTTCCAAACGATTAGCTAGATATCTGGAAGATGTGCAACCTTCCATTATTATATCGACTTTTCCTACATGCTCTGCTTATGTGACAAAACATAAAAAAGATAAAAACGTTAGCATACCATTGATTACATGCATAACTGACATTGTAAAAGGGGCAGAATGGCTTCATAAAGGAAATGATATGTATTTAGTTGCTACAGATACTGTAAAGAAGAGTATAGTAAAAAGAGGTATAAGTGAAGAGTCTGTAATAACAACAGGAATTCCTATTCGTAGAGAGTTTTTAGAGGATAAAAACCTACCAGAACTTAGACAACAATACAGTATATCCCAGAAGGATTTTGTAGTGCTAATGATGGGTGGAGGATTAGGGCTGATACCAAAAGAAGTGTCATTCTATAAATGGATAGCTGCTCATAAGCGAATAAAACTATATATTATTACTGGTAATAACAAAGAATTATATAATAAAATAAGCAAGTATAATGAATATGGCAATATTAATATCCTAAAATACACTCATAAAGTAGCTGATATAATGGCTGTAACTGACTTGTTGATAACCAAACCTGGAGGCATTACTTTATTTGAAGCAATAGCAAGTAATCTGCCATTCATTATTTATAAACCTGTTTTGGGACAAGAACTAGAAAATTGCCGTTATATAGAGGAAAAAGAATTAGGATATGTTGTTCAAAGTGAAAAAGAATTAATAGATAAGATTAGTCTAGTTATGAATGACGAAGATATTAGAAATAAAATGATAAAGAGTATAAAAGAAGAAAAAAAGACCATTGACATGAAGTCTTTGGCAGATCATATTATGTCTGTTTATAATCTGAACAAGTAGAGATTAACCATCATTTAGTAAGGTAAGGTGATTTACTATGATAGCATTATACATTTTATTGGTATTATTGCTTGTATTCATGTTTTACATGGTTATACCTAATTACATTGCAAGAAATAGATCAAAAGAAGTAATAAAAACTATTAATAAAATTAATGGAAAAACTATAGCATTAACATTTGATGATGGACCAGACCCACTGTATACAAATAGATTACTAGATATACTTAAACAGAATAATATAAAAGCAACATTTTTCTTAGTAGCTGATAAAGCAGACCAAAATAAAGATATTGTAAAACGAATGGTCAGGGAAGGTCATGGAATAGGGATGCATACTCTATATCACAAATCAGCTTGGTTGAGTCTGCCACATGAAACAATTAATGAATTTAAAAAAGGCTTAGCCATATTTCATAGACTAGGACTAGATATTACATATTACAGACCTCCATGGGGAACGTTTAATGCATTGACTTTAAAAAATGCAATAAAGAATAATTTGAAAATAATACTATGGACTGTGGAAGCTTTTGATTGGAGAAAAAACAATTCTTCGTCTAACATAGAAAGAATCCTACTAAATAGGATAAAAGATAAGGATATCATTGTTCTACATGATAGTGGAGGTGCCAAAGGCGCTCCAAATAACACACTTGGTGCATTAGAATCTACCATACCAAAATTGTTGGATTCAGGATTTGATTTCATAACAATTGATGAAATGATTAAAGGTTAAGTTGGTTATAATAAACTATATAGGAGAACGCTATGAAAAAATTATTGAAAAAGTTTTTTACTTTCATGAATAAAAGATATATAAAAACCCATAATCTGATTTTTATACCCGGCTCGGAATATAACTATGTTTACATTGATATTTTACAATATAAAGGGAAAGATGTAAGTTTATCTGATGGTACAGTCATCAAGAAAGGTGATACGGTAGCTGAGATACACATTAATAATGATACTATCAAAGAGGTTCCAGTTAAAAAGGTTATAAGAGTGTTCCAATCTGAAGTAGTAGCTATGGCGAATGTACTAAAAAATAATGAAGATTATAAAGATGTAAAGGCAGTATTTGGAAGAACTGTCTTATATCCTCTTACTAAAAGATTAGGTTTTGATGTGTTTGAAATGAAAAGAGGCTATATGAAAAAGTTTATTAAAATATGGGATAATCTAATAAGAGTTTTATTTTCTTCAAAGGAAAAGGAAAATGTAAAATTCAGAGAACCAAGAGAAGTATGGATGTCTAGAGAGGCTATCATTAAGAATTTGGGAGAAAAATAATTATGAAGAAAAAGATAATAGGGATTATTATAGTAGTTGTTTTTACTGTAATAACAGTATATTTACTAGCAAATAGTAAAGAAATTGCTGAGTTTCCTGAACTAGTAAAAAGGTTAGAAATAAAATTTTTGTATATAGCAATATCATTGATGCTACTATATTTAGTAATTAATTCAACAATAATCTATATAATAGGCAAAGAAATAAGTAAAGAAATAACATTTATGAAATCAGTATATCTATCATTTGTGGGACAATACTATAGTCTGATTACTCCATTTGCAGCTGGTGGACAACCTGCTCAAATAATAGCCATGAAGAGTAGATATAATATTCCTATTTCTGTGGGTACAACAATTACAGTTAAGAAATTTTTGATATTTCAAGTTGTAGTTTCTCTATATGCAATTAGTATGTTTTTTACTAAGATTCATTTCATAATGGATAAGTACAGCGGCTTAATAGTTTTTATAGTTATAGGTCTTAGTGTCAACCTTATTGGTGGAGTACTAATTATTTTATTATCCTATTCTAAGACTATAGTTGTTAAGATACTTGATTTTGTTATATTGATTGCAAATAAACTTCATCTAGGAAAACGTATCAAGAGAGATTCAATAATTGAACATATTGATGACTATGTAAAGAATATAGAAGAGATAAAGAATAATAAGAAAACCATGCTTACATTGATTGTTATGACTTTCATACAATTAACTATTTATTTTTCCATAACCTATTTTGTATATCTGTCATTAGGCTCAACAGGTGCTAATTATATTGATATATTGGGTATACAAACTATTGTATATGTAGTAGTTAGTTTTATACCTACTCCAGGTGGAGCTGGCGCATCAGAAGGAAGCTTTTATTTGTTGTTCAAAGTATTTTTCTCAAGAGACGTATTATTATACGCTATGGCACTTTGGAGGATTATTACCTATTACGGAAACATGATTTTCAGTGGTTTGATACTGCTGTTGGTTAGAATATTTGGATACTTCAATAAGAAAAAGAAATATGCTTAGAGGGTGAACTTTATGGACCTAAGAATAGACATGAGTAAGGAATACGGAGTCGTACTTGAAGGTGGAGGAGCTAAAGGTGCTTATCAGATTGGTGTTTTAAGAGCTCTCAAAGAATTAGATGTCAATATAAAAGCAGTTGTAGGTACATCTGTAGGAGCTCTCAATGGTGTTTTAGTTGCACAAGATAACTTGGACAAAGCAGTTGAACTTTGGCAGAATATCAGATACTCTCAAGTGATAAATGTTGAAGATGATATTCTAGAAAGAATAACAAAACTAGACTTCAAAGACTTGGATTTCAAGAAAATATTTAATAAAATAATCCAAGTAATAATAGATAGGGGAGTGGATGTAACTCCTTTGAAAAAAATGATTGCGGAAGTGGTTGACGAAGAAAAAGTCAGGAATTCAGATATAGAATTTGGTTTAGTTACCATTTCTTTATCAGATAGAAAACCTTTAGAGTTATTTATAGAAGATATTGAAGAAGGAAGATTAAACGATTTTCTACTAGCAAGTTCATATTTACCTGTATTTAAAAATGAAAAACTCCATGGTACAAGATATCTGGATGGAGGTTTTTATAATAATTCACCAATGAGTATGCTGGTGGATAGAGGTTACAAGAATCTGATTGTTATTAAGATAAAAGGAATAGGATTTGATAAAAAATCAAATCTGGAAGATGTTAATGTCTTTGAAATAGCTCCATCTGAGAATCTAGGAGGTATATTGGAATTTGATACTAACAAAGCGAATTATAACCTTAATCTAGGTTATTATGATGCTATAAGAAGGATTAAAGGATTAAGAGGAAGACATTACTATATAGATACGGACAAAGAGGAAGAATACTTTATAAGCACACTTATACAAATGGACAGTAAAAATAAAGCTAAGTATTGCAGGACTAATAACCTTAGGAATAAATCACTAAATCGTGCAATTCTAGAGGATGTAATACCTAGATTAGCCAAGAAATTAGGTATTAGAGAAAAATGGGATTACTGTGATTTTATTATAGAATTACTTGAGTATTTTGGTAAAAAATTAAAGGTGGAAAGATTCAGGATATATACTTTTGAACAGTTCTTCACATTGATAAGGAATAGACTAAGAAGAACTAGATTCGAGATGGAAGAGGATGAAAGAATGTTTAAAAACTTAATAGAGGAGTTAGCTCTAATATCATGAGTCTAACTCCTCTTCAACGATTTCTATGAATTTATCAACTATAAAAGGATCAAATTGTTTTCCTGCGCATCGTTTTAATTCTTCTACAGCAGCTTTTCTGGAGATTGCATCTTTATAAGGCTTTTTAGTAATCATCGCTGTATAACTTTCTACAATGGAGAATATACGGCATTCCAAAGGTATGCTATTGCCTTTGATATTAAGGGGATATCCCTCACCATTCCACCACTCATGATGCTTCAATATTAAATCAGCGATATGAAAAAGGTTAGGTATTGATAATGATATCTTATACCCCACTTCGCTATGTCTTTTGATGATATTCAATTCCTCTGCTGTCAAAGGTTCTGTTTTATATAAAATATTATTAGGTATACTCACTTGACCTAGGTCATGAAAGTTAACAAATAATTTGAGATTGTCAAGGTTATGTTCTGGATAATTAACGGCTTTGGCAAGTTTTACAACATTATCTAGTAGGAACTGCTTGGTATCTTCATTCTTATATTCTTTGCTGGATAAAGATTTTATTAGTCCTTGAACAATATTATTCCTGTTTTTTATCCCTTGTAACAATTTTTCGTGATACATATTATTGTCAGCTGCAATGAATATGGTTTCCATATCTGTATCTACAGTTTCTCTTAGGCTATAACCAATTGAAAAACTAAGAGGTAATTTAGGATTGGATAAGTTATAGCTGTCTAATCGTTGAAGTAACGTTGTTTTGTATTTTTCAAGTAAAGATTTACTGCAATTAGGAAAGAATATAGCAAATTCATCTCCACCAATTCTACAGGCTTCTTCATAACTGCTAAGAGGGGATTGAATAATATTGGCAGATTCTTTTATTATAGTATCACCGAATGAATGACCAAGGGTATCATTAACTAGTTTTAGACTGTTAAGGTCGCATATAACCAGCCCCATTGGTAAAAACGCAGGATCATTATAATACTCTAATTTATTCTCAAAATAAGCTCTATTGAAAAGACCTGTCAAAGGGTCGTATATGTTAAGATACTCGAGTTTATTTTCTATGGATATTTTTTCGGATATATCTCTAGCAAGGCACATAACATGGTCATCAATATCTGGATAGATTCTAATGATGAAATAATAGTTTTTATCATTTATCAGGATATTTGTTTTAAAGGAGCTAGGATTATTCGTATATAAAACTTTATCTGAAGTAGTTTTTATTAGCTTAGCAGTATCAACAGGAAATACTTCAAATATATTTTGATTAATTACTTTATGAGGTTCAATATTAATTTCTTTGGTCAATCCACAGTTAAAGTATGTAATATCACCTTTTTTATTAAGCCTTATTAATACGTCGGGAGTATTATTAACAAGTATATCGTATTTAAGTTTTGAAACTTCTAATTCTTGTTGGAGATTTTTGACATGGGTTATATTTTTTAGAGTTATCATTAAGTAATTATTTTCAGAAAGAGTATTAAGTGCAACATTATATGTAGAGGTTTTGTTATTAGAATATGTAAAATGATAATCACAATCATCAATTTTCTTGATAGAAGTTATGTTTTGATGTTGAAACAGTAATGACACATCTTTAATATTATAATCTTCTTTATGTAAGTTCAGTGCCCGCATAGCTTCCTTATTCATAAACAGCAGATAATTTGAACTATTTACAATTAGTACTCCGTAATCTATTTGCTGAATAGTTTCTACTAATAAAGGATTATCAAAAAAACTATCCTCAGATTTCTTATAGGGTTTTTCCCTATTCAATTTCTGGGTGTGAGATAATATAAAAGATATAAATTCATTTATATTTGCGGTATTCATAATAAAGTCCCCTTAAGATTATATTATAGATAAAATATTTTTTAACCCATTAAAAAATATTATAAATTCATTATATCATATAATAAAGAAAAATAAATATAAATTACAGAACTTACAAAGGAAAATAATGTGGTATAATGGATAACAAATAATATCCTATAGCAATAAAATATAATAGATAAGTTGAATTAAGGAAAATATATTAAATTTATTGAAATGGGTGTATAGATGTTTAAGTTCGATATATATAGATATTTAATTAACTATTTGGAGATAATATCTATGTATTGATGTATTAACATTTTTTTGTGTAAAAAGGTATAGTTATTAAATATATATTTTGAAAGGGATGTAAGTAGTATGGTAGAAAATACATTTAATAATCCTTTATATTTTGAAAATAGAGAACTAAGTTGGTTGGAATTCAACCAAAGAGTACTTGATGAAGCTAAAAATTCAGATAATCCACTATTCGAAAGGTTAAAATTCATGTCTATAGTCAGCTCTAATCTAGATGAGTTTATAATGGTGAGATTGGCTTCACTAAAGGAGCAATTGAATGTGGGAATCAATAAACCTGATATAGCTGGTCTTACACAAAAACAACAGATAAAAAAGATTTCTGCAAGAACGCATAAACTGGTTGATGAGCAATACAGCCATTATAAAAGATCGATTGTTCCTCTATTGAAAACAAAAGGTATAAATCTTATACATACAAAAGATTTAAACGAAAAACAGAAGAACTATCTTGAAGAATATTTTACAGAGGTTATATATCCAGTACTTACGCCGTTGGCAGTTGATTCGAGTAGGCCATTTCCATTGATTCTTAATAAGAGTTTGAATTTGGCTATTCTAATAAAAAGAAATGGAGAAGAGGTATTTGCTACTGTTCAGGTACCAGCTGTGTTGTCAAGATTCATAGAAATACCTAATAATGGTAGTAAGCATACTGATTTCATTCTATTAGAAGATGTAATGAAATTATTTATGCAGCGATTATTTGTAGGCTTTAAGGTGATATGCACTTATCCTTATAGAATTACAAGAAATGCTGACTTGACAATAGATGAAGAGGATACACAAGATCTATTGATAGAAATTGAAAAATCCGTCAAGAAAAGAAAATGGGGAGAAGCTATAAGATTAGAAGTAGCTTATGACATGGATGAAAGACTAGTTAATATCTTGAAAGAATCTCTGTCAATCAATAATAAGGATATATATTATATTAATGGTCCTTTAGACCTGACATTCTTGATGAAATTATATGATTTGAAAGGATTCAACCATCTGAAATATGATAAGTATAATCCAAGTACCCCTTTGGATTTATTGGGAGAGGAAGATATATTTGAGGTTATAAGAAGAAAAGATGTATTTCTCCATCATCCTTATGAATCTTTTGCACCAGTTGTTTCGTTGGTGAAAAGGGCTGCTAGAGATGATAAAGTATTGGCGATAAAACAAACACTTTATAGAGTAAGTGGAGAATCTCCAATAATTAAAGCATTAGCTGAAGCAGCTGAATCTGGCAAGCAGGTAACTGTATTGGTTGAGCTGAAAGCTAGATTCGATGAAGAGAATAATATCCAATGGGCGAGAAGATTAGAAAAATCTGGATGCCATGTTATATATGGATTGGTTGGTTTGAAGACTCATTGTAAGATTACTCTTATTGTCAGGATGGAAGAGGATGGAATAAGAAGATATGTACATCTTGGTACAGGTAATTACAATGATATCACTGCTAAGTTATATACAGACATGGGAATACTGACATGTAATGAAAAAATAGGTGCGGATACTTCTGCTGTTTTTAATACATTGTCAGGTTATTCTGAACCTCCAAAGCTTAATAAATTGACAATGGCACCCATTGGACTTAGGAAAAAATTTATGATGCTTATTGAGAGGGAAGAGAGTAATGCTATATTAGGTAAAAAGGCTAAGATTATAGTTAAGATGAATTCTATATGTGACCCGGGTATTATGAAAACTCTATACAAAGCGTCATCTGCTGGAGTAGAGATTGAACTGATAGTTAGGGGAATTTGTGGAGTAATTCCTTGTATAGAGGGTGTTAGTGATAATATTACTGTTAGAAGTATAGTTGGTAGATATTTGGAGCATAGCAGGATATTTTATTTTTATAATGATAAGGATGAGGAAATTTATTTATCTAGTGCAGATTGGATGCCTAGGAATCTTAATAGAAGAGTGGAATTGATGTTTCCTATTGAGGATCAGAGGATAAAGCAAAGGATTATTGATATTCTAGGGATTATGTTAAAGGATAATGTGAAGGCTAAGATTAAGAATGGAGAGGGAGAATATCTTAAGATTAATAAGAAGGGGAAGAAGGTTATTAACTCACAAGAATATTTTTCAAGGTTTGCTCAGAATATTATGAAAGAGTATACGGTGGAGAAGGAGCATGATATATTTATTCCTATAAAGAAGAATCATAAATAGGTTAAAGATATAAGTTTATATTTTTATGGACAACGGTAATAAGAGAAGAACATATATATTGATAATCACTCCCGTTACATTTGTTGCTTTATCTGGTTTCAATATATGACCGTTGTCTATAACTCATTTAACATTTTAAAGACAATAAAAAAGGACTTATACGTCCTTTTTTAGAGTTCGGAGATTTCAAATATTTTTCTGCCTGATAGGAGGAGTAGGAAGGATAAAGTTATGTTGTAGGCTATCATTATTAGGTAGTTGAAGAATGCTGCATATGGGCTTCCTTTTAGGACTATGAATTCAATGATAGACCCTCCTGCTATACCAGGTACAATGAAGACTAGGACTATTAGTAGTTTCATGATTAGTCTAAATACTTTACTGTGTGCTGAGCCGAATACTCTTCGTGCTAGGACATCGTTGTAAACGAATAATGCACCGAAGGTAGTATATGTTATGGCACTTAGTAATATAGTGATTATGTCGGCTTTGAACATGAATCCTGATATTGAGAATAATATTAGTCCATCTACAAAATTTTTAAGATGGTTGGCTAGTGTTCCAAAGAATATTTTTTCTATGGAACCTGCTGGTATTAAATATATATAGTGCATTTTCATTTCTTCCATCCATTTGCCTTGCATAGAGTAGATTAACAGCATATAGATGCTGAAGTACAGGACGGTTCTTAAGCTTGAATGTTCCATAAAAAATTTTGATGCGATACCAAAAGCAACGATTCCTATGGTTTCTTTGCTGATAAAGAAGAAGCCATTTTTTCTATATTCCATCATATGTTTGTAAAAGATTGCTTTTGCTCCTCCGGAACCAAAGTTGCCTTTTACTTTTTTTACTTTGTCGGCTTTAATTTCTCTGACTGATTTACCTGCTCTCTTAGCTGCTAGTTGTTTTTCTTTTCTTAGAGTGGCTCCAAGAACATCTTCGTAATAATCGGAATTAAGATTATATAGTAATAGCATTAGTATGACTATGGTTATCACTATGAAGATAAGATTCATATAGAAGGTACTATCTAGTTCTTTAGTTGAATAGGATAGGACTATCTTAAACCAGCCTACTACAGGGATTGAGTTGAAAATTTTACTTTCAAATACATTATTGGTAGCAGTCAACAAGTCTTTTACATTGACTAAAGTTATTGTAAACCATGAAATAAAAACAATATAAATACCGTTGATTATTCGTTTGGCTAATACTCTATAGCTATTTTTTTGAGATGTTATGGAATAGAGTATTAGTGATATCAATGACATACAAAAGAATAAAGCTACAACAGATAAAATTAATACAATGATACCTACATTAGATATTGGATAATGATTTTTTAGGTTAGGTATTTGGAATATCAGGAAAAATATTATCAATAGGGTTGTTAGCATTTCTTTTATAAATCCGTATATCAGAACTTTTTTTCTGGAAATAGGAGCAGTAAATACGAAATTCACGTCTGACTGCCTAAAAAAACTATTACCTTTTTCTATACCTTGATTAAGTTGAAAATATGTTATTATCAAAACACTTGCAGCAGAAATTAGTTCAAAAGAGATTTTGGGGATTGTTGAAGTATTCTGAGCAGGCATGATAAAGCTAATAACAAAAAATCCACCTATAAAAACTATTAGAAATAGATAAAATATCAAGTATGCAGGTTTTTTTATAATTTCTTTTACTCTATTTACAAAACTTCTTTTCATGATATAAAATAATGGTTTCATAATTATGCCTCCGTAACATCAAAGAATATTTCTTCAAGAGTTTCATTATTAGCTGCTATCTCTTTTCTTGTTCTAGATAAAACGATTTGTCCATTTTTCATGATTAATGCTTTGTCCCATACTTCTTCTACGCTATCAATGATATGTGTACTGATTAATACACTTCGATTCATTTTTTTAAGTTTTAGAAAAGTTTCTTTTAATTCTTTTATAGCTTTTGGGTCAAGACCAATCATAGGTTCGTCGAATAGGATAACTTTGGGGTCTAGTAGTAAGGAACAGCAGATACTAACTTTTTGTTTCATTCCTTTTGATAAACTAGCACCTAATTTATCTTTTTTATCCCATAAATCAAAAGTCATTAGTAGTTCTTTTGCTTTTTCTTCATAATTTTTTAATTTGTATGCTGTAGCAATAAATTTTATGTGCTCATATATGGTCAACATGTCATATACAGCAGGGGCTTCTGGTACATATCCAAAAACTCTTTTTGCTTCTACAGTTTTATTATTCATGTTATTGATTGTTATATCTCCTTTATATCTGAGAAGACCTGCAATAGATTTGATAGTTGTACTTTTACCAGCACCATTAGGTCCTAATAATACTGCTATCTCACCATCATTTACACTAAAACTGATATCATCTACTGCTTTAACTTTATCAAAATGTTTAGTTAAATTTTTTACTTCTAACATTATTATTCACCTCTTATATTTTTTCTTTACACTATTGCCGACACATATAAAAATTAAGGATAATATTAAAATTCTATCTCTAATTTATACTTTTATACAACTCCTAAAGAGTAGCGATAGTTAAAATGCTTGAAAGTTATTAATAAATAGTTATTTTACAACTGTATATATGCAATATAAACAGAATACACACTTCTTATAAAAAAGTCAAGAGAAAAAATAAAAATTTTACTTGACTTTTAATGAACGTGTTCATATAATAATATTATGAATTAAATGAACAAGTTCATAATAAATTTTAACATACATTTTAGTTGGAAAGGACAGATATAATATGGAGCAATTAGATGATAGAAGTAAATTATTGGGACAGGAGAAGGTATCAAAGGTAATTACAAAATTAGCTATACCAGCCATAATTGGTATGTTGGTAAATGCAGTATATAATTTTGTTGATACAATGTTTGTAAGTTGGATAGGAACTAATGCAATGTCAGCGGCTCAAGTTGGTTTTCCTGTATTTATGGTTTTAGTAGCATTTGGGCAGTTGTTTGGTATTGGAGGTTCTTCATATACTTCACGATTGTTAGGAGAAAATAATAAAAAAGAAGCAAGTAAAACTATTACGGTTGTTTATATAACAACAATAATAACAGGAGTTATTCTAGGGATATGTGGTCTATTGTTATTAGAGCCGTTAGTTAATATGTTCGGAGCCAATAGTGATAATATTAGTTATACTTTAGCTTATACATCAATTTTATTCATTGGAGCACCTTTTATTCTTGGAAATATGGCACTTAACAATCTATTAAGGGCTGAAGGTAGTGCGATAATTTCAATGTTTGGTCTTATGCTTGGAGCCATACTTAATATTATATTAGACCCAATATTTATATTTGCATTTGATATGGGTATTGGAGGAGCTGCATTGGCAACAATAATTGCTCAAGCAATCACAACTGTATTTTTACTAAGTTACTATATCAGGAAAAAAAGCTTGATAAGAATGAAATTAAGTATGTTTAAACCTTCTAAGAAAATATATAATGAAATATTTAAGATTGGGTTACCGACTTTAATAAGACAATTACTTGCTAGTTTTTCTATAGGTTTAATGAATAAAGCTGCAACTGGTTATGGTACTGAAGCAGTAGCAGCTATAGGTATTGTGTCAAAAGTATTTATGTTAGGGTTTTATGCTTTACTAGGATATACACAAGGATTCTTACCTGTAGCAGGATATAATTTTGGAGCTAAAAAATATCAGAGGGTATTGGATTCAACAAAAGTAAGCACGAAAGTAAGCACAATATATTGTATAATTGTTTTCGCAGTATTCATGATTTTTGCTGAGCCTATTGTAATGATTTTCAGACCAGAAGCAGAAGTGGCTAGGATAGCAATTAAAGGATTAAGGATATGGTCCATTTCATTACCGTTATTAGGGTATTCAATGGTTATCAATATGTTATTTCAAGCTATTGGTAAAGCAAAGGAAGCAGCTATTCTATCTATTTCAAGGCAGGGAATCATGTTGATACCATTAATTCTCATATTACCTTCATTTTTCAATTTGAATGGAGTTTTACTTGCACAACCTGTAGCTGATGTACTTACCTTTATTTTAACAGGAATTCTTGGTATAATGGTTAATAAAGAGATATATCAATTACGAGATGGAAGCAATGGGCTGCCTAATGTAGCTTGAAAGGGATGGAATCAGTGCCAAAAATAATTAAAGATCTAAGAGAGAAAATAATAAAAACTGCAACTACAATTTTTTATGAGCAAGGGTTTGATGCTATAGATATAAGAAAAATTGCTAAGGAGTGTAATGTTGCAGTAGGAACCCTTTATAATTATTTTCCTAACAAGAAAGAAGTTGTGTATGAAGTTTTTAATGAACTCTGGTATGAGTCTATGAATAAATTGGATGAGTTGATTGATTCATCTGATGGGAATGAGGATTTATTTGCTGATTATATATTGAGTTTATATAAGGAAATGGAAAAGAAAAAAGGAATAGGATTGTATTTATTCAGGATGGAAATAATTGAGTCAAAGGATGACAAGGTTGAAGAGGGGAATTTTCTTGCTCATTCTAAGTTTCATAAGAGGCATGCTGAGCAGATAGAAAAAATGTTGATAAAGAGCTATGGACTTAGTGATGCTGGGGATGATAATAAGGAGTTTGAAAATCTGATAAATACTGTTGCTACTTTGATTATAACTAATAAAGGTGCGGATGTTGATTATGTTATGTTTATTAGGGATATGGTTAGTAGTTATGTAAGGGACTATAGGGATAGGTTGTGTAATTAGGTAGATAGCTAAAAACACTTGACAATCAGTCCAAATTTGTGGTGAAGTCTTTTAAATGTAAAACTATATATTATTATATTTAATATCAACAGATAAAAATTTATACTCACCATCTACTAACTTTATTACAAAAGTTACCTTATATGAAATAAGTTGACTTTCCTGTATCTCATTAGTTAATATACACTTACATGTTAATATTTCATCATCAACTATAACTTCTTCAATTGTTATAGCGTAATGAAACGATCCCGTAAACGATTCATAAGTATATATTTGGCTGTTTTCATCATATTCTTTTATTTGTGAGTGGTCTATTTTGGTATTAAACTTGCTTAATATATATTCGTCAACAATTTCTGATGGTACTGTAAGTATCCATTTGCCTTTATTAAAATACTGATGAAGTTCTGACCGTACAGTCCAAAATAAACTATCAACTATATAATTATCATCAACTACAGTTAGTCCCGCAAACTGTGAGGATTTTATTTTTTTTTCTGATATAAGCTTATCAACTAATTTGACCGGAATGGTATAATTATCTGATTCTGAATCATAATAGTCCTCAAAGAACTTCCAATATTCAAAAGGTTCTATTGGATATGTACCCGCACTCCTTATGTATTGAAAAGCTCTTTCATAATCTACTAAATCATCCTCATTAAAAGACATATCAAAATCAAACACAAGAAAATAACTCGTTACAATTTCTTTAAGAAGAGTATTATCTATTTCATGTATATTATCCTTTATTACTGGATATAAAGAATCTGATTCTTGTTCTGAATTGCTACTTAAAAGATTATCTGATTTTTCATCTTTATTAGCTTTATCTTGTACTTGAGTAAATTTCATGCAACCCGAAAGGCATAAAATAATTAATAATGGTAAAAGCAATCTTTTCATAAATTAATCCCTCCAATTAAATGACCCTCAAAAATTCAAAAATAAGCTACTGTAATTAGCTTCCTATATAGAATAACATAACAAGATAATTTTTCAATATATTTTAGAATTATGAGATATCTATGGTTATTAATAGTGTAAAAAATTATACTATTTAGCAAAATATAATATAAAAACTTACCTATTGGCTATCAGTAAAATTAGTTTAATATATGCAAAAAGCTTAACTTAATGATATTGTACTATGGCACACTTACAGCCTTATTTCTAATTATACGTTAAAATATAAAGAAGATACCTTTAACAGACTAATGAGTTATTTACTTTGACGGATTAGTTATAATCTTTATGGTAGTGATTGACTTTTTGTCATGGCTAATATATAATATTATTGTCATGGCGTAAAGTGAGGTGAAAACAATGGCGTCAAAAAAGATGGGTCGTCCACCTTCTGATAATCCCAAGAACATAAAATTACAAATTAGAGTGGATAAGGAAACTATGGATATGCTTGATGAATGTGCCAAACAGCTTAATAGTAACCGTTCTGATGTAGTTCGTAAAGGTATAAAGAAAATTGCTGATGACCTCAAGGCAAAATAAAAGAAGCAGTGCCAAAATCTCTGAACAAGAACACTGCTTCTAACTTGCCTCCACAACAAACAGAGGTAAATATATTATACATCTGTTTGTTGTGGAATTCAATGTAATCTAAGATATTTATAAATATTAAGGAGGAACATATGGAATCAATAATAGAACAACTATTTAATGGAGAAATTGATTCATTCGAAAATTTCTGTCGAACAGATGAGTACATAAAAGCAACTTCAGAAGTTATTAAAGTAGAGAGTGAATTTTTAGAACTAATAAACCAAGAGCAAAGAGATATTTACGAAAGACTATTGGATATAAAATCTGAACGCTCTGTAATTGGGTCTAAAATTCATTTTGTATATGGTTTCAAGATAGGATTTAAGCTGGCTTTTGAGTTATGTAGTGAAAATAAAACAACAAAATATAAGCTGTAACTTACTATATTGCTATGAATAAAACACTGGCAGTATTGAAAGGAGATATAGCAATGACTGATTTTAACGACTATAGATGAATGTATGAAAGAGCCTGAAAAAGAACTACATATAGATTCTAGATAAGCTTAACCGACTGCAATAATGTAGTCGGTTTTTTTAATACTTGACAAAATGGATTAATATTTATAGAATAATAATTAATAAATATGAATAAATATACATAAAGGAGAGATGGCTATGGCAGTTAACCTAAAAGGAAAAAGCTTATTAACTTTGAAGGATTTTAACAAAGCTGAAATTGAATATTTATTAAATCTAGCAGGAGATTTGAAGCAAAAGAAGAGAATGGGTATTATCGGAGAAGATTTAAAAGGGAAAAATATAGCTTTAATATTCGAGAAGCCTTCTACAAGAACAAGATGTGCTTTTACTGTAGCTTGTACAGATGAAGGAGGGCATCCTGAGTATCTAGGTAAGAACGATATACAATTAGGTTATAAAGAATCCGTTGAAGATACTGCAAGAGTATTAGGAAGATTATTTGATGGAATAGAATTCAGAGGTTTTTCACAAGAACATGTTGAAAAATTAGCCAAGTACAGTGGTGTTCCAGTATGGAATGGATTGACTGATGATTACCATCCAACTCAGATATTAGCCGATTTATTGACTATAAAAGAGAAATTTGGAAAGATGGAAGGGCTTAATTTTGTCTATGTAGGTGATGGACGTAATAATATGGCTAACAGTCTAATGATTGGATGCAGTAAGATGGGAATGAATTTCACATTAATCGCTCCTAAACAGTTATGGCCTATAAAAGAGTTAGTTGATGAATGTAAAACTTTTGCAAAAGAATCAGGAAGTATAATAAACATATCAGACGATACCGAGGAAGTAGCACAAGCAGATATCATATATACAGATGTATGGTGTTCAATGGGTGAAGAGACCAAAGCAGCCGAGAGAATCAAATTATTAAAGCCATATCAAGTAAATAAAGAGCTGCTAACTAAAACCAATAAAAACGACACAATATGCATGCATTGTCTACCAGCAGTAAAAGGCAACGAAATAACAGAAGAAGTTTTTGAACAGTACTCACAAGTAATATTCGACGAAGCTGAAAATAGAATGCACACCATAAAAGCTGTAATGGTTGGAACAATATAATGATTAAAGGGACAGATGAAAAATTCACTGTCCCTTTACAATTGACACTATTTATTTCATTCTGATATAATACATAAAAAAGAATGTGAGTAGGGAATACACTATGAAAGAGAAAATAATACAATTGTTGAATGAAGCTGATGATTACATTTCAGGTGAAGAAATAAGCAAACAACTAGGAGTCTCCAGAACCGCTATATGGAAAGTTATTAATCGTTTAAAAGAAGAAGGTTATGAAATTGAATCCGTTACAAGGAAAGGTTATAGACTTCTATCTTCTCCTGATATATTGAACAGCGAAGAATTACATTATAATCTTAATACAGAAATTATCGGTAATAAAATAATTAATTTTGATAAACTAGACTCTACCAATCAACAGGCTAAAAAATTAGCTTTGGAAGGCTCCAAGAGCGGAACGGTCGTTATTGCTGAAGAACAAACAGCAGGTAAGGGCAGAAGAGGTAAGATGTGGGTTTCTCCACCTGGTACAGGCATATGGATGTCTATTATATTAAGACCTAGCATAATGCCGGAGAATGCTTCAATGTTAACTTTGGTGGCAGGCCTAGCAGTATGCAAGGCTGTAAGAGAGATAACCAGTTTAGAAGCAGCAATCAAATGGCCTAATGACATTGTTGTGAATGGTAAAAAAATATGCGGATTATTAACAGAAATGAACTCTGAAATAGACTTTATAAATTTCGTGGTAGTAGGAATAGGAATAAATGTTAATATAGAAAAATTCCCAGCAGAACTAGATAATATTGCAACTTCATTGATGATAGAAGGAAATCAATCCTATCAAAGGAAAAGACTTGTAAAAAGGACTCTAGAGATTTTTGAAGACTATTATAAAAAATATCTTGAAACAGAAGACTTAACTAAAATGATTAAAGAATATAATGAACACTGTATAAATATAGGCAGAAAAGTAACAGTTACAGGGAGAAAGCAGGGTATAACTGGTAATGTGAAATGTGTTACCAATAAAGGTGAACTCATAGTAACTAACCAACAAGGAGAAGATATAGTAGTTACTTCAGGAGAAGTTTCTGTAAGAGGAATATATGGATACGTATAGAATATGAAAATGAAAGGGTTTGATATATATGTTTGATGAAAGAGTAATATTATGTGTTTCTAATGCTTATAATAAAAAATATTATTTGAATGAAGATTTTGAACAGCTTCCACAACAGATAAAGGATGAATTGAAGATATTATCAGTTTTATATACTGAGGATGTAGGTGGAATCCTGACTATAGGATTTGAAGAAAATGGTGACTTGTTCTTAGAAGTAGAAGCTGATGAAAATGATTTGTTATTTGATGATATTGGCAGTGGTCTTAAGATTAAGCAGTTGCAAACTGATAAGCAGGAATTATGGGAATCCTTAGAAATGTTTTTCAAAGTATTTTATTTAGGAGAAGAATAAAAAATTAAATAATATAGAAAAGGAGAAAATAATTATGATTCGTCACGTGGTAATGTTCAAATATCAAGAAGAAGCAGAAGGTAATTATAAGAAATATAATCTAAACAAGACAAAAGAGTTATTAGAAAAATTACAAGGAAAAGTAGAAGAAATAAAATATCTACATGTAGGATTAAATGATGATGAAGCTGATAACAGTAATTATGATTTAGTTCTTACTGTAGATGTGGAATCAATCACAGACCTTAATGCTTATCAGATTAATCCAGACCATGTAGAAGTAGGTAAGTTCATCAAAAAAGTTGCAATGGCAAGAGCTTGTGTTGACTATAAAATATAATAATATTAGAGGAGTATAAATAATGAGAGTTATAAAACTTACTATTTATGAAATCATTTTTATTATAGTATGTATAACTATTAATCTATTCAAAAATGGTATGGGTTTAGAAAGACTACTCTTACCCCTTATTATAATTATACTATTTGGTAATCTATTTTGTAAAAGCAACTTGGAAATAAAGAAAAATAGAGAATTTATATATGCATTTATTCTTGTATTTTTTCTTTATATGAGTATTCAAGGGTACTATGACTATACTAATGTTAGCAAAAATAATTATTCATTGTTTAAAGCGCTACTAATTCAATTGCCTATAACAATGACAGTGTTTGCGGCATATATTTTTGGAATAAAGATTAAGAATTTTAATTGGAGAATTAGTTTAACAAGTTTATTACTGGTTTTATTGGTATGGTTATCTATTGAAATATTACCAATTATTAGATATGTAAGATTGAACAGTATAACAGACTTAATTAAATTGATAATTATTAATATACCTATAAAAATTTACTATCCGAGCTTAGTTGAAGAAGTAATTTTCAGAGGATTGTGCTTTAGTGGTTTATTAGCAATTGGTTTAAGTGAAGATAAATCTAATATAATACAAGCTATAGTCTTTGGACTTATACATATTTTAAACTATGAACAATTTTCTATTAATATTATCTTGTTAATTGTACCACAAATATACATAGGTTATTTAATAGGCAAAATCTATATAAATACAAAATCATTAACACCTTGTATTATTTTACATGCACTATTAGACTCAATATAAATAGAAGAATTCAGTACTATTTAGATATAATTTGAAATAACAAAAACGATTAATTAATTTCAATAATCTAGGAACTAGTTGTTATTTGATAATATTATGATATAATATGATTGTATTTTATAGCTATATATGTTTTAATGTGATTTAGTTAATAAAACCTTTTAATTAAAGGTTTTATTAAATACAAAATGAAAATGTCTTGTATCCTTAGGGAATGAGAACAGGAGGTTGGAACAATGAAAAAAAGAATAAGTACTAGGAAGCTCGTATTAGCTTCAGTAATGGTGGCTATAACTATTATTTTAGCATATACACCACTAGGATTGATTCCTTTGCCACCAATTAACCCAACGATATTACATATACCTACAATAATAATAGCTATTGTTGAGGGGCCTATCATGGGGTTGGTAGTCGGTTTAGGATTTGGTGTAGCAACGTTAATTAAAGCATTTATTATGCCGGCGTCACCATTAGATCCGTTATTTATGAATCCACTTATTTCAGTATTGCCTAGAATATTGATAGGGATTACATCTTATTATGCATATGCAATGATTAAGCACCTATTAGGTAAAACAAAGAAATATGAATCACTAGCTGTTGGTTTTGGTGCTGTAATAGGTAGTTTTACTAATACTATAGGTGTACTTGGTATGATATTTATAGTATATTCTGACTTTATAAAAGACAAATTGGGCGTAGAGGCAAAAGCGCTAGTATATTCTGTTGCTACTACAAGCGGTATAGCAGAAGCTGTTCTTGCAGCAGCAGTATCTATTTTAGTAGTTTATTCCCTCAAGAAAGCTTTTTATAGAAAATAAATAGATGAAGGAGCTGTTGGATAATTCATTTTTCGAGTTGACTATAAGTTTTGGAAGATAGACTAGGTTTAGATTCCTTAATATTAATGTTTAAAAATATATTTTCCCACAGTTTCTTATTTAATAAAGAAGTAATAGATTATCAAAGGAAGTGATTGAATGTTATTAGTTATTGATATTGGCAATACTAACATAGTGTTAGGAGCTTATGAAGAAGATAAACTAGTGGCAAATTGGAGAATGACAACAAAAACACCTAGAACATCAGATGAATATGGATTATTCATGTATAATTTATTTTTACATAAAGGAATAGATGTAAATGAAGTAAAAGATGTAATCATCGCTTCGGTAGTTCCTAATATTATGTATTCACTGGTTAATGGTATAATAAAATATTTTAAAACTAATCCTATAATAGTTGGACCCGGGGTAAAAACAGGTATCAATATACGAACAGACAATCCAAAAGAAGTTGGGGCAGATAGAATTGTTAATATAGTAAGTACTTATTATACTTATGGAGGACCTGCTATAGTTATTGATTTTGGAACTGCCACTACTTACGATATAGTTACAGAAGATGGAATATTTAATGCAGCAATAACATCACCTGGGCTTAAGATAAGTGCTAATGCTTTATGGCAAAAGGCAGCTAAACTTCCAGAAATAGAAATCAAGAAACCAAAGACTATTCTTGCAAAGAATACTATTACTAGTATGCAGGCTGGATTGGTTTATGGTTATATAGGACAAGTTGAATATATTGTTAAGAAGGTAAAACAAGAAATGAACTTACCTGATATGAAAGTAGTTGCAACTGGCGGACTTGCCAAGATCATCTACAAAGAAACAGATGCTATAGATGTATATGATCCAATGTTAACATTGAAGGGACTTAAAATAATACATGATAAAAATAAAAACTGAGTGATGCTATGAAAATGAAAATTGGAAATATAGAGCTTGAGAATAATGTAATATTAGCGCCTATGGCAGGTGTAACTGATTTGCCATACAGACTATTATGCAAAGAACAAGGATGCGGATTAGTATATACAGAAATGGTAAGCGCAAAAGCTATATACTATAATAATAAGAATACAAAACTATTGATGCAGATAGATGAAAGAGAGCGACCAGTAGCAGTACAGCTTTTTGGATCAGAACCAGATCTTATGGCTGATATGGCAAAAAGAATTACTGAAGATAATCCTCTTATAGACATAATTGATATCAATATGGGATGTCCAGTACCAAAAGTGGTTAATAATAGTGAAGGTTCAGCGCTCATGAAAAATCCCAGATTAATTGGAGAAATAGTGAAGAAGGTTTCTACAGCCATCGATAAACCATTAACAATCAAGATTCGAAAAGGTTTTGATGAAAGTAATATCAATGCTGTAGAAGTAGCTAAGATAGCTGAAGAAAACGGAGCTGCTGCTATTGGAGTACATGGAAGAACCAGAGAACAATATTATAGTGGAAAAGCTGATTGGGATATAATAAAACAAGTTAAAGATACAGTATCAATACCGGTATTAGGCAATGGAGATGTTTTTGCCCCAGAGGATGCTAAGAGATTATTAGACGAAACTGGTTGCGATGGTATACTTATTGGAAGAGGAGCACAAGGTAACCCTTGGATATTCAGCAGGATAATACATTATCTAGAAACTGGAGAGGTACTACCTAATCCCACAATAGATGAAATTGTAGATACCATCAACAGACACTTAGAAATGCTGTCAGAATATAAAGGCACCTACACAGCTATTAGAGAAATGAGAAAGCATATTTCGTGGTATACAAAAGGATTACATGGTTCTGCCCATATAAGAAGAGAAATCAATAGTACCCAATCTATGGAGGAACTAAAAGAAAAAATAGCAGAAATAAAATTTATCTGATTATAAAAAAACATGTATAAAAACTCGATTATGTTAATAAGTTATACTAAAACATAATTTGAAGTGAGTTATATGTATAAAAAATATGCAATCATAAGTTGTAATAAAGAAATCGGAGACATTAATTTTCGTAACCCATTCATTAGATTCTTTCCCAAAAAAATGATAAGGAATTATATAATAAAAAAGCTTCCCCTTAATATAACAGAAATTGATTATTTGGGTAATTTAGGACTAGACATAAAATTACCTATTACAGAAGAAGAATTGATTGAAGAAGAGTACACGAAAGTAATTATTGACGAATTTAACAGAAGGCATTTAATCTATAATATCAATACCTTAGTCATATCAAAAGAGCTTAAGGACTATAGGGATTACTTTGAATCAATTATAGGTGACGAAAAAGCTGTTCAGTTGTTGTACATTGATAAAGTGATAAAAAAAATAATAAATTTGATTAATAAAGAATTAAAAGATATGAATTTTGTTATAATAGATGGAGATAATAGTAAAACAAGATTTATTATTGATAATATATATCAAGGAATTAATTCATTGACTATAGTAACTTCGAAGCCCGAGATATTTGAAGAAAGAGTTGATGAAATATATGATGAAACAGGTCTAGCTGTTGGGATAACCAATTATAATGTAAATCAAGAAATATCAAGTGATATAATTATTAATTGCAATGGCGATAAGGATAAAATATTCTACTCCTTTGATGAAGGTTCATATATTATTGATTTCGTATCAGATGATGATAAAGTCAAGAATATACTAATAAAAAGAAATGATATTAATATAATAACCGGTGTTGATATGTATGTTGATAATCATTTGATGAGCAAAGAATTACTACATGGTATTTTACTTAATGAGAATAGAATGTTAAGAAGCATGTTCTTATATGGCTATAAAACAAATATGTATGAAAGACTGGATAAGATCAAGAGCAAATATCATGTTACAATTGGTAATATATATCAGAGGGGGGAAGAATTGCAGTCTTAAGCTTTTCTGAACTATTTTTATATTGACAACTTGTTATTATTAAGTTATAATACCTTGAATATGAATAATATAACATTACAAAAATTAGAAATATTGTATTGGGGAGTCATTAAGATTGTATGTTGTATTAATAAATTGATATATACGTTTAATTAATTAATTTATTAATATATATTAATTAAATGTTTTATCTTGATAAACAAGGTAATCATATTGAACTAGACATATAAAGATAGTTCATATATTACTAGTTTTATTATTATATAAAATATATTAAGAGGAAGGGTGTAGCAAGATGCCTGACAAAAAAGTAATACTAACATATAGTGGATTAAGGGAATTAGAAGACGAATTACAGAATCTAAAAGTAGTAAGAAGAAAAGATGTTGCAGAAAAGATAAAAGAAGCCAGAGCTCAAGGTGATTTATCTGAAAATGCAGAATATGATGCGGCAAAAGAAGAACAAGGCGAAATTGAATCTAGAATAATAGAACTTGAAAAAATACTTAAAAACGCTGAAGTAATTGACGAAGAAGAAATATCATTAGATACCATTAGTGTAGGTTGCAAAGTGAAGATATATGATCTAGAATTTGAAGAAGAAATTGACTATGCAATTGTAGGTTCAACAGAGGCAGATCCATTAAAATATAAAATATCGAATGAATCACCAGTGGGAAGTGCCTTAATTGGTTCAAAAATAGGTGATTTAGTAGAAGCTGAAACTCCTTATGGGGTTGTAAAACTAAAAGTGTTAGACATTCATAGATAAAATATAAACATGAATATAATAAAAAATTATATAAACAAAAGAGTAAACAATAATATACAAGGAGGACTTGTAAGTGTCAGATAATAATAGTAACAACCAAGGCAAAGAACAGGACCTTAATGAACTCCTAAAAATTAGAAGAGATAAACTAGCTGGGTTACAAGAAAAAGGAAAAAATCCTTTTGAACTCACTAAATTTAGTGTGGATTATCATAGTAATGAAATTATCAATGGTTTTGAGGAGTTAGAAGGCAAAGAAGTTACAATTGCAGGTAGAATCATGACTAAACGTGTTATGGGAAAGGCTTCTTTCTGTCACATAGCTGATAGAAATGGACAAATCCAATCATATGTGAGAAAAGATGCAATTGGTGAAGAAGAATATGCCGAATTCAAACATTATGACTTAGGTGATATTGTTGGTATAAAAGGTGAAGTATTCAGAACTCAAAAAGGTGAAATATCAATAAAAGCTCATGAAGTAACTTTACTATCAAAGAGTTTACAGATTTTACCTGAAAAATATCATGGATTAAAAGATACTGATACAAGATATCGTCAAAGATATCTAGATTTAATTGTTAATCCAGAAGTAAAGGATACTTTCATAACTAGATCCAAGATTATAAAAGAAATTAGGAATGTACTTGATAATAGAGGATACTTAGAAGTAGAAACACCAGTACTTAATACAATATCAGGAGGAGCATCCGCAAGACCATTCATTACACATCATAATGCTCTTGATATGGAATTGTACATGAGAATTGCTCTTGAATTACCATTAAAGAGATTAATTGTAGGTGGATTTGAGAGAGTATATGAAATCGGTAGAGTATTCAGAAATGAAGGATTATCAGTAAGACATAACCCTGAATTCACATTACTTGAATTATATGAAGCATATACAGATTATCATGGCATGATGGATTTAACCGAAGAACTTATTCGTACAGTAGCTAAGAATGTATTAGGAACTACTACTGTTACATATGATGAGGTAGAAATAGATCTTGGTAAACCATTTGCAAGACTATCAATGTTAGATGCAGTTAAGCAATATGCTAATGTTGATTTTGATGAAATAGAAACAGATGAACAAGCAAAAGAATTAGCTAAAAAGCATCATATAGAATTTGAAAAACACCATAAAAAAGGTGATATCCTCAATCTTTTCTTTGAGGAATATGTTGAAGAACATCTTGTTCAACCAACATTCATAATTGATCACCCAGTAGAAATCTCACCTCTTGCTAAGAGAAAGCCTGAGAAACCAGATTATACTGAGAGATTTGAATTATTTATTACAAAAAGAGAATTTGCTAATGCCTTCTCAGAGTTGAATGATCCAATCGATCAAAGACAAAGATTTGAGAGACAAGAAGAACTTCGTGCAGCTGGAGATGAAGAAGCCAGCATGATCGATGAAGATTTCCTTACTGCATTAGAATATGGAATGCCTCCAACAGGAGGACTTGGAATAGGTATCGACAGATTGGTTATGTTATTAACTAATTCATATTCAATCAGAGACGTATTATTATTCCCAACAATGAAAAATAAAGAGTAGATATAAATAAAAAGCCTCTATTATGAGGTTTTTTTATTGTCCTGTAATAAACATGGTTTGTTTACATACCTAATCATGTTATGGTATACTGTATAAGTTATTTACATAAGCTTTGTATTTAATAATATAGTGATAGAAGTTATAAATTACGTAATATTTATATGAATCAGAAGAATAATATCATTATTTGGAATAAGTTAGCAATAAATATGATTAAGAAATCTAATGAGTGTTATAATATAAATAAAGTAATTTATCTACTAAAAAAGTGTCGAAAATAACTTTTTTATGTGCTATAATCTAAATAATACTATATTCATGACTGAGATATTTAACTGAGGAAAATAATAAATCAATTGAAAAGAGGGAATGAATGAATGGCTTATCGTAAGAGACAACGTAATACAAGAAAATATTGGTTCTTGATTTTATTAATAGCGTTGATAATTTGTGCTCCATTTGTATATAAATACTTAACTAATAAAGATGGTGATGTAAATAACTTTATCAGTAGTATTATTAAACCAGGAGAATCAACAGTAGAAACTCTGGAAGTTGGATTCAACGATTATCTAGAAAGTCCTGGGGTCAGCTATAATTTGTATAGCGAAGCGCCAAAAGTAAAGGGGCTATATGTAAATGCATCTGCAGTAAGCAGTAAGGAAAGATTCAATACCTTAATAGATATAGCTAATACTACAGAGGTAAATGCGTTTGTTATAGATGTTAAAAATGATTCAGGTAGAATTACATTTGATATGGATAATCCACAATCAGATGAAATTAATGCAGAAGTAAAATATATGAAAGACATTAATGTTGTCATGGATAGACTATATGAAAATGATATCTATCCAATAGCACGTATCGTAGCATTTAAAGATCCTTGGTCATCAAAAAAAATAACAGATCTTGCTATTAAGAATAAAGACGGCAGTCTTTGGATGTACGATAAAGTATCATGGCTTAATCCTTATAATAAAGATACTTGGGATTATGTCCTTAATGTTGCTAAAAAAGCTGCAGAAGTTGGATTCAAAGAAATTCAATTTGACTATATAAGATTTGAAGCTACAAGAAGCTTGAATAATGCAGATTTTGGCGTGGATGCTGAAAATAAAACAAGGATGGAAGTAATCTCTGAGTTTGTAGCATATGCAATGAAAGAATTAGAACCATATAATGTCAAAGTATCAGCTGATGTATTTGGTACTATTATTACAAGTAAAGTAGATGCAAAAGCTATAGGACAAGATTACTTAGATATGGCAGAAAAATTAGATGTCATCTGCCCAATGGTATATCCTTCACATTATGGAAAAGGTTTCTTTGGAATACCAAGAGATAAACATTCAGACTTATATCCATATGAGACAATACTAGGTTCAATGACAGCATCAAATGAAAAATATAAAGAATTAAATGGTAAGAAAGCAGCTATAGTAAGACCTTGGCTTCAAGCCTTTACAGCATCTTATCTAAGAAAACCAAATTATAAGTCTTATGGTCCAGAAGAAATACGTGCTCAGATACAAGCAACATATGATGCAGGTCTTGAAGAATGGATTTTATGGCATGCTGGTTCAAAATATAATAAAGATGCATTATTAAAAGAGCAATAGTGCTTCATAACAGCTACTTTATTGAAACGGGGTGAGTACTTGTGAATAAAGAAAAAGTAAAGATTATGACTAATCTTGCTATATACGAAAAAAATGTAGGAAAAGAAGATTTCTCTGTAAATGGGCATTTTAAGTCAAATTATATATCCTACAATAACTTTAAAACACGATTAGGCGTTTTGGTAGCAATGTGCATTATATTCGGCGGGGACTTAATGAGAAGAGTCTCTAGAGATCTCAATAGTATAGGAGATATAAATTATATTGGTATAGGTATTAAGTATCTTGTAATATTAGTTGTTGTACTAGCAATTTACACAATCATTTCAACAATCATTTATAGGAAAAGATATAGAAGCGCTGAAATAAGAATTGGAAAATATAAAAAGCTACTTAGCAAGCTGGATGAGTATAAGTAGTGTAGATTTTATTCAAGGAGGAAATTTTAGTTATGACTAAGCTTTATGAGATAAGGGAAGTGCTCATAACACTGTACAAACGATATGAAAGATTTATAGTGCCTATAACTAGATTTATATTGGCATTAATGGTATTTATTAGATTAAATGGGTTTTTGAATTTTGCAAAGGTACTTAATAAACCAGTAGTGAATATATTACTAGCGGCAGTAGCTAGTTTTATTCCTGGCAATTGGTTAGTACTCTTATTAATATTTATAATTAGTACTCATTTATTCTATGTTTCAATTGAAGCTTTAGCAATAATTTTTGTAATGATGATAATAATATACTTGATGTATATTAGGATATTCCCTAGAATGGGTTATTTCATAGTTGCAGTTCCACTGCTCTTTTCACTAGGAATGCCATATGTAGTACCTATTTTTGCAGGATTATTTGTTGGTCCAATAGCAATAGTACCAGTTTGCATTGGGGTTGGTGTCTACTTTTTTTCAAGTCACATGCCAACTATTTTATCAATAAAAGCAGCAGATCTAACAGATTTACCAGATTCACTTATGAGTATGTACAAATCAATTACAGATTCACTGCTTAATGACAAAGCTATGATGTTAACAATTATTATATTTATTGCAGTTATGTTGATTACATATTTTGTAAGCCGTTTAGAAATAGATTATGTATGGTACATTGCCATTGTAGCAGGTAGTATTACTAACTTGTTAGGATTTACCATTGGAACTATTATATTGAAGACTGATATCAGCATAATAGGAGTTGTATTGGGTTCTATATTATCGATAGTTTTTGTTTCTGCTTGTCAATTCTTAAAAGTATGTTTAAACTATACAAGAGCTGAGAAAGTGCAGTTTGAAGATGATGATTACATCTATTACGTGAAAGCTATACCTAAGATTAAGATTGGAAAACAGATTAAGAAAGTTAAGCGTATAAATAATATAACAAAATAATATGAAATCTATTAATAAATAATGAATTAACATGACGAAGCGGTCTTATGACTCTTCGTTTTTTTCTAAAAATATAACATTTTTCTAAAAGCAAGTTATAGAATATATTTTTGAAAAAATTTTATAAAATCTATTTTTATAAAGTATAAATAATGATATAATAAGTTACATATAAGTTAATCTTTTGTAACTAGAAGAAGTATCAATTATATACGCCCATTGGCCTTATAATATTAAAATAATTTAATGAATTTATTTTTAAAATAAGGTATAGGTTAATATTGGTAGAATGAATAGTCTAAGATTGATAGAAGCATGGTTAAAGAGGGTGTAATATTGGAAGATTTGAATAACTTTTGGCAAAATTTAAAAATGATACGATTTGATTTACCTATAATAGGCGTAAAAGATGTAATTGAAATAGCTTTGATTGCATTTGTGATATATCAACTTTTAAAATGGGTTAGAGGTACTAGAGCTTGGACACTTTTTAAAGGTTTATTAATAATATCTATTATTGCATTCATATCAATGATTCTCGAACTTAATACTATAACTTTTATATTTGTTAAAACCATAAATACTGGAATCATAGCCTTGCTAATTGTATTTCAACCAGAACTTAGAAGTGCATTAGAACAGCTTGGTAGAAGAAATTTTTTCTCTACTTTCTTAATATTTGAAGAGCAGAAAGATAAAAAAGAGAAGATTTCATTAAAAGCAATAGAAGAAATTGTAACAGCAACAGAAGAGATGGCAAAATTCAAAACAGGAGCATTAATAGTTGTTGAAAGAGAAGTAAAACTTGGAGAATATGAACGAACTGGAATTCCATTGAATGCAACTATAACAAGTCAATTACTTATAAATATATTTGAACACAATACTCCGCTTCATGATGGGGCAATTATAATTCGTAATAATAAGATAGTTGCTGCAACATGCTACTTACCTCTTTCAGATAATATGAGTCTAAGTAAAGAGTTAGGCACAAGGCATAGAGCAGCAGTTGGTATAACTGAAGTTTCTGACTGTATAGTTATCATAATTTCAGAAGAAACAGGAAATGTATCAATGGCATTAGGTGGTAATATAATTAGAAATGTAGATAGTGATTATTTGAAAAATAAATTAGTCTATCAAAAGAAGACAGCTGACATAAAGAAATTTAAAATTTGGAAAGGTAGACAAAGAAATGGGTAATGTATTTACAAGAAACGTAGGATGGAAAATTGCATCAATTGTAATAGCCTTCTTTGTTTGGTTTGCTATTGTAAGAGTAGAAGATCCATATATAACTAAGGATTTTAAGCATATTCCTGTAAAAGTTCTTAATGAAGAGATAATCACGTCCAAAAATCAATATATCAATTTTATAGAAGGTCAATATGTGGATGTTACCCTAGGAGGGAAACGTACAATAATTGAACGTTTTCATAAAGAAGATATAATAGCTACAGTTGATATGCAATACTTATCATTTACTGATTCATTAGTTATTGATATAAAACCTATTGAAGGAATTACAGTTGTTAAGAAAAGTCCTAACGATATGAGAATATCAAGAGAAAATGTTAAATCAGAAAGTAGAAAGATAACGTATGAATTTGAGGGTAATCCTAAGGAATCATATATTCATCTAGATCCTATCATTACTCCAAATACTGTTGAAATAGAAGGGCCAGAATCTAAGATGGCTCAAGTAAAAGAAGTTAAAGTAACCCTTGGCATTGATGGTGCTACTAATGACGTTACATCTGTTGGTAAAATAAGACTATTGGACAAAGAAGGTAATGAAGTTAGTAACATAGAGAAGAGTATAGAAGAAGTTAGTTATCAGGTTCCTATCAGGAAATTGAAAGAAGTCAATGTTCTTGTTAAGACCACTGGTAGTTTACCTTCTGGATACAAATTGACTGGAAGTGAAGTTATTCCTAATAAGGTAACTCTTGTTGGAACAGAATCGGCTATTGATAAAATAAATAATCTAGTTTTAGAAGTGCCACTTAATAATGTTACTGCTGATGTTAACAAAGAAATTGATTTAGCTACAGTACTGCCAGTAGGAGTATCAAGGTATCAAAACACCAACATGGTTACAGTTAAATTGAATGTAGACAAAGTTGAAGAAAAAGAGGTAGTGATATTAACTCATGATATAAGTATAGAAAGATTACCAGAGAATCTAAATATATCTATAGTTAATACAGAAGACATTAAGGTTAAGTTTCGAGGAATCCAAGATGATCTGAACAGAATTACAGTATACAATCTTAATCCTACGATAAATCTTAATAACTTGGAGGAAGGGCGACATGAAGTCACTTTGACTCTTACATACCCAAGAACTGTTGAACTTGTTACTGAAATACCAAAAGTCGTAATAGAATTAACTAAACAAGATCAAGGTGATTTAACTGAAAACATCCAGGATAATGCGGCTGACATGGGAGAAGATACTGAAATCAATGAACCTGTAGATGATACAACAGTTAACAATTAATATTTTATATGGGGCTGTCTAATAATACATTTTTATGGCTACAAGCTTGTTAAGATGTATTATTAGACAGTCCCTTTTCTGTATTACAGGAAAAGTTTTTACATTAAGCCAAGTAACAAAAATAATGATTATTACATATTACTATAATATATACCACTTTAGAGAGTGGTATATACCAGACCTAAAACAAAAAGCTATTTATTACATAATTTATTGAAGGCAAATATAGGGAGTGATATAATTGTAAAAGTGTAAAGAGGCAAAATAATACTAATATTTTCCTAATTAAAATTTTGTAATCAGATAAACTAAAGAATAGATAAAACATATATCATATGAAAGGAATATAATAATGGGTAAATTATTTGGAACCGACGGTGTGAGAGGAATTGCTAACAAAGAACTTACTATAGAGATGGCATACAAATTAGGGCAGGCAGGTGCTTGCGTACTTACTAAAGAGAAAAAACACAAGCCAACTATATTAATAGGAAGAGATACACGTATATCAGGAGAAATGCTGGAAGCAGCTCTTATCTCAGGTATATGTTCAGTTGGAGCCAACGCAGTGACTATCGGCGTAGTGCCTACACCAGCGGTAGCATATTTAACAAGATTATATAATGCAGATGCAGGAGTAGTAATATCCGCTTCTCATAATCCTGTAGAATACAATGGAATAAAATTCTTCAATAGTAAAGGATACAAACTATCAGATGCACTAGAAGAAGAAATAGAAGATATTATTTTGAATAACAGTGAGAAACTAGAATTCCCTACAGGAACTAAGATAGGAAGAGTAAAGCATAAGAGAGAAAGCATAACAGATTATATTGATTATGCTAAGAGTGTAATAGACATTGACTTAGAAGGAATCAAGATAGTTATTGATTGTGCTAATGGTGCATCATATGTATCTGCACCAGAAACACTAAGACAACTAGGTGCAGAAGTATTCATCATTCATAATGAGCCTGATGGAACTAACATAAACAAGAAATGTGGTTCAACTCATATGGAAGACTTACAACATTTTGTGAAACAAGTAGGTGCTGATATAGGTCTTGCTTTTGATGGTGATGCTGACAGATGTCTTGCAGTAGATGAACTTGGAAATATGGTAGATGGAGATAGGATTATGGCTATCTGTGGTCTATACATGAAAAACAAAGGATTATTGAAAAAAGATACCGTTGTTGCAACTGTAATGAGTAACCTAGGATTGTTTATTATGGGAAAAGAAAAGAACATACATATAGAGCAAACAAAAGTTGGCGATAGATACGTATTAGAGAAAATGATAGAACAAGGCTACAATCTAGGTGGAGAACAGTCAGGACATATTATATTCTTAGAAGAAAATACAACAGGTGATGGACTTTTAACAGCAATTCATCTATTAGAAGCACTCAAGCACTCAGATAAAAAATTATCCCAATTAGCTAATGTCATGGAAGTATTACCACAAGTACTAGTAAATGCAAAAGTAAGCAATGGTAACAAATACAGTTATTTAGAAGATGAAGTAATAAAAAGTGAAATAGAGAAACTAGAAGCAAAATTTGATGGTGAAGGAAGAGTATTGATAAGACCTTCTGGTACTGAACCATTAGTTAGAGTAATGATTGAAGGAAAAGACAAAGAGGTATTAGCTGATGAAGCAGAAGCATTAGCTAGCTTGATCGAGAGTAGACTTAATAATTAGGAGGTAAATATTTTGTGTGGAATTGTTGGTTATATTGGAGATAAAGAAGCTGCCCCCATTTTGATTGATGGGTTGAAAAGCTTAGAATATAGAGGATACGACTCAGCAGGTGTATCCATTTACGATCATAAAATTAAATGTGTCAAGACAAAAGGAAGATTAATCAATCTAGAAGAGAGATTGAACAATAACATGTTACATGGTAACTTAGGTATAGGTCATACCCGTTGGGCTACTCATGGTGAACCTTCAGACATTAATTCTCATCCACATATGAATAGTACTAATACTATATCATTGGTTCATAACGGGATTATAGAAAACTACATGACAATAAAAGAAAAACTAGAATCAAAAGGGCAAAAGTTTGTATCAGAAACAGATACTGAAGTAGCAGTACAGTTGATAGACTATTATTATAGCAAAAACCATAATCTTTTAGATGCTGTTTTGAAAGCTATGGATAAAATAGAAGGTTCTTATGCATTTGGTGTCATCTGCAATGACGAACCAGATAAAATAATTGCTGTCAGAAAAGATAGTCCATTGATTATTGGAATAGGTAAAGGTGAGAACTATATAGCATCTGATATTCCTGCCATTCTAGAACATACAAGAGACGTATATTTATTAGAAGACAAGGAAATCGCAATTGTAACTAAAGATAATGTAAAGATAATAGATATAGATAAAAATGAAGTAACAAAAGAGATATACAATGTTACATGGGATTTGAAAGCTGCTAGAAAAGAAGGCTTTGACCATTTCATGTTAAAAGAGATATTTGAACAGCCAAGAGTAGTAAAAGACACTTTGACTCCAAGATTACCTCTTGACGTTAATGATATAGTCCTAGATGACATTAACATGTCAAAAGAGGTTCTTGAGAAAATTAACAAGATATATATAGTTGCCTGTGGAACAGCTTCCTATACAGGCTTAGTAGGAAAATATCTAATTGAGAGAGTAGCTAGAATACCAGTAGTAGCAGAGGTAGCATCAGAATTTCGTTATAGAGAACCAATACTAGATGAAAACACCTTGATGATTGTTGTCTCACAATCAGGTGAAACAGCTGATACACTTGCGGCTCTTAGACTTGCTAAGAAAGCAGGGGCATATGTTATTGGTATAGTTAATGCAGTTGGTTCAACAATATCAAGAGATGCTGATGATGTGTTATATACTCTTGCAGGACCAGAAATTGCTGTAGCATCTACGAAAGCATATTCGGCTCAATTATGTGCTATGTATCTACTATCAATTAAGATAGCTATGGAACTTGGAAAGATATCTAAGGATGAATTCCTAGAGTTAAGAGAAGAGTTATATGAACTACCTGATAAAGTAGGTACGGTATTAGAACAGGCAGATACAATTAAAGAATTAGCTGATAAATATATTAATTCCAAGAATGTATTCTACATTGGTAGAGGTCTTGATTATGCTGTGTCAATGGAAGGTGCATTGAAGTTAAAAGAGATAGCTTACCTTCATGCAGAGCCTTATGCTGCTGGTGAGTTGAAGCATGGTCCAATAGCACTTATAGAAGATAATTCATTACTAGTTGGACTAACAGGTCACGAAGAGCTTTTTGAAAAGACAGTAAGTAATATAAAAGAAGTAAAAGCTAGAGGAGCTAAGGTATTAGCAATAGCTCTAGAAGGTAATGATGAGATTGGTAAAATTGCAGATGATGTAATATATGTTCCAAGAACTCATTGGATGTTTACATCACTACTTGAAAATATTCCACAACAGATATTTGCTTATTATATTTCTGTGGGGCTTGGGAATGATGTTGATAAGCCTAGGAATTTGGCTAAGAGTGTTACGGTGGAGTAGGGAGATTGAAATAAATACGAAAATTTGTAGTTGTTAAATAAAGTTGGTAATTGTTAAATAAAATCGGTAACTGTTAAATATAGTTGGTAACTAAAATATTAACAGTCCATTAGAAATAATTACGTGAATGAAAAAAAATAATTAAGAGATGACGTATGTATATTGTTTATGATTAAAAGGTGATAATATACTTTATAATATCATTAATTTAAAATATTGTATATACCATATTTAAAAAGATTAGAAAGTTACCAACTATATTTAACAACAGTAAATAATTGTAAACGCATTTATGCAGTTTATAAGGGGGTAATAGTTACCAACTATATTTAACGACTACAAAATTATTTAGAAGTGTATGAGAAAAGAGATTTAAAGTATAAGGTAATAATTAACGTTTAAGATTAGGTAGAAAGTATAAGCTAATAGATAAGTGCGAAGGCATCTTACTGTTAGCTATTTTTCTGCCCTTTTTATATAAAATTAAGAAGGATTTTAATGTTACTATTTTACAAGATATATTCCTATGAAATTTGTTGTTCCATATAAATAGATTTCATATAATGTGTAGTAATAAAATAAAAGTGTTTTTTAACCACAAAATTCTACAAATTTTTTAGAAATTTAGTGATATAATCAAATAGTTCGAAATATTTAAAAATGAAAGGAGAATTTTTATGAAAAAAATAATAAGTATTTTAACAATTTCATTAGTATTACTCAGTAGTAACTTATGCTTTGCGACAGAATATAATTTAAATAAAGCTGATTCACAATTTGTTTCAAATGATATAGTTGTTCCTTATGGGGATACATTTGGAACTCATTATCGTATGAGATTTAGTAAGAAAATACCATTAAAAATTGATGGAGTAGAATTAGAGGGTGTATATGTAAAACCTCAATTAATGGCTGATCTTTACAAAGATAGAACTGGTAAAGTAAGTGTTGTAGGTATAGATGAAGTAGCACCTGGTTCAAGAAATTGTACAATTACATCATATACCTTTGAAGAAGTTAATAATAGAAAACATCGTATATCAATAGATTACAAAGGAAATACTGGTAGTACAGGTATTGAGCAAAAAATGACAGTAAAAGCAGCTCAAACCTTAGTTATAAGTGGTGAGGTAGGTTTCAAAAGTATTTTTGGTTCTGTAAATACAAAGGCTGAACTTATGGCATCTGCAGAAGAAGAATCAATGGTTACATTTACCTATACATTAGATGGTTCTTATTCTGATAATCTTGAAGCAACTTTTTATATAAATGAAGAGGGAGAGGCTATTGTAAGTGTGCGATAAAAATATTAAATTAATTTTAGGATTTATATCTATAGTAATTAGTGGAATGATTTATGAATTTGAAAGATTTCTGTATGTTCAAATTTGGGAAACAAGATGCCAAGCATTAATTAATTTAGGAGATGGACCAGCTAATTTTCCACCTATATTTAGTAAAATAGTTGATTTTAAAACTAGTCCTACTTTTTTAGATAACAAAATATCAATAGCTTTTTTAATACTTGGTATATGTTTTTTTATAAGTATGTTTTTTAAAAACAAAAAAAAGATTTAAAAATAATATAGTATTGCTACTAAACTCATTTAAAAACTAGGATTACATAATATATCATGATGTAAATAGAGTACAATTCTAAGTGAATAGTGATTATACTAAAAGAAGTTGATATGATAATCCATATTGACTTCTTTTTTAATGCAATAAAACTAATTCACTTATTAAATAGATTACTTGAAATTATAAATGACTTATTTAGTTTAACGTTAAATTAATATGTTCATCCTTAAAAACAGCTATCAAATATTAAGAATAAACATAAACATTGATTTAATTATCAAAATAAATAAATTATATAGAAAGTATAAAATAATTATAAATAAATAAAATATGAGTTTAGGAATATTACAGATAATCTTGATTATGATGTGAAATGCAGACAAGCTATTAATGAAATGATTAATTAAATGAACTTTTTTCATTAGCTAATCAATTAGATGATGGTTTTCATATACCAATTTCAAAAAGGTGATTTTGAACAGTTAAAAAAAACAGCTTTTATGGAATGGGCAAAATTAGTCTATGGTTCCAGTAAAAAAGAACAAGATCAAGAATTTAGAGCAGGATTATTTTTTGGTGGTGTCACTTCACCTATCAAAGGTATATATGATACAATAGAAGGTATCTACTCCGTGTTCACTCACCCAGAACAATTAGGATTTTTTATAAAATTTGTAGCAAGCCTTCCCTTTTCATCGGAAAATAGAGAACTTATGAAACTGATGATAAATGAGACTATTGATGAATGGAAAGCTAAAAACTAAAATTTCAATATAGGCATCAGAAGTTTGTCGGTTTTGATGCATGGAGTGGTGAAGATGATGTTTATTTTTTGCATAGTTAACAACTATGCATACTAGTAATAGAGTTAAATTACTATAAAAGGAATACCTGTGAGAATTTTGATGAAATTTCCATTTCACAGATTTATAGTTAGAGCTTAAAAAAATATATTAAATCAGAAAATATCACAAGAACTTTTATCAAAAAATATCCAGTTACTATCTCAGTAGATGGGTATTTTTTGCGTTCATTTAGAGTTTTTACCATATATTGATAAAGCTGGCTGGTGAAAAATAGATTTTGAAAATCATCACAACAATAAAATAGACTAACTACAAATTACGTTGACTAATTGTGTATAAACGAATAAAATAGTTATTAAGAAGCAAAAAGTATGCAGGATAACATGCTTCAGATTCCACAATACATAAAAATGCTCAAAAGCCGAAAGACGAGCGGGTTGTGAGTGATAAATATATAATAGTAAAAAAGTTAAGTAAAACAACAATAAGTTTTAGAAAATTATATCTACTATATAGAAAAGATAGAAAAGGAAAGGTAGAAGATTAATGAACAAACAACAATTGGCATCAAAAATATGGGAATCTGCTAATCAAATGCGTTCCAAAATAGAAGCGAATGAATATAAGGATTATATCTTAGGATTTATTTTTTATAAATATCTATCGGATAAAGAAATACAATATGCAAAAAATAATGATTTTTCTGATGAAAATATAAAAAAACTTTCAGAAGATGATAGTGAAACGATGGACTACATTAAAGACGAGCTAGGTTACTTTATAGCTTATGACGATTTGTTTTCTACATGGATTAATATGGGCAGAGACTTTGATGTTTCTAATGTTAGAGATGCATTATCTGCCTTTAGTCGACTAATTAGTTCTGCACATAAAAATGTCTACGAAGGTATTTTTGATACATTGCAGACTGGTTTAAGCAAATTGGGAGATAGTGCTTCTTCACAGACAAAGGCTATTAGTGGATTGATTCATTTGATTAAAGATATACCTATGGATGGCAAACAGGATTATGACGTAATTGGTTTTATTTATGAATATCTAATAGGCATGTTTGCTGCAAATGCAGGAAAAAAAGCAGGAGAGTTCTATATATAGTAAATTCTTAGT
>NZ_BTPU01000037.1:0-83340 GCF_036985595.1 Vallitalea maricola
GTCCATGATAGATCAAATTAGTTACTTGGTTTCTTAGTAATGCTTTTCTTTGTGAAGAAGTTCTGCCAAGCTTTCTATATCCTGCCATTTCTGCTTAACCTCCTTTTTTCCAGATGTTATAATCTATAAGACTTAATTAGTATTACTCATCACTAGGTTTTAGAGATAATCCTAATTCTTTTAATTTCGCCAATACTTCTTCTAAAGATTTACGACCAAGATTACGTACTTTCATCATATCTTCAGATGTTCTATTGGTAAGTTCTTCAACAGTATTGATACCTGCTCTCTTCAAACAGTTATATGAACGAACAGATAATTCTAATTCGTCAATACTCATTTCTAGAACTTTTTCTTTTTCATCATCTTCCTTTTCAACCATTACTTCAGCATTCTTAGCGTTTTCTGATAGGTCGATAAAAAGATTAAGATGTTCGCTAAGTACTTTAGCCGCTAAACTAACAGATTCATCAGGAGATAATGTTCCGTTTGTCCAAACCTCTAAAGTTAATTTATCATAATCAGTAATTTGACCAACACGAGTATTTTCAACTACAAGGTTAACTCTCTCTACAGGTGTGTAAATGGAGTCAACTGGAATAACACCTATTGGTTGATCATCTGATTTATTTTTGTCAGCACTAATGTAGCCTCTACCTTTTGTAATAGTAAGTTCCATAAATAATTTACTGTCAGCTCCACCGCTAAGTGTAGCAATTGGTAAATCAGGGTTTATGATTTCGATATCAGGATCAGCTTGAATATCCGCAGCTGTTACGACACCTTCACCTTCAAACTCTATATATGCCACTTTTGGCTCTGGACTATCACTATTATTCTTTATAGCTAAGTGCTTAAGATTCATAATAACTTCAGTAACATCTTCTTTAACACCTGGTATTGAGGAAAATTCATGCAATACCCCTTCAATCTTAACGCTACTTATAGAAGCACCAGGTAGTGATGACAACATAATTCTACGAAGTGAATTACCTAAAGTAGTTCCGTAACCTCTTTCTAGAGGTTCTATAACAAAACGACCATATCTGTTATCCTCAGTTATTTCAACGATATCTATTTTTGGTTTTTCAAAATCAAACATTCAATGACCCTCCTTTTTCCTTTATTTTACCATAGGATCTATAGTTTTTATAAATACCTTTTTCCTATGTAGACTTGAAGCGCAAGGAGCGCTATGTCCATGCTCTGAGGGTAGTAAACATCAAGTCAATTTTTGTGCACACATTTTACTTGACTTATAAGTTAAATAAATTACTAATATAGATTCTATATACCTATATATTATTATTTTGAATATAACTCGACAATTAGTGTTTCTTCGATATTAGTATCGATTTGTTCTCTAGTTGGAGCAGAAACAACTTTCACTGTCTTGTTTTCTATATCAGCATCTATCCATTCTGGGACAATTCTTGAACTTGTAGTTTCTACAATATCCTTAAATCTTTGGATGCTTAATGATTTTTCTTTAACTTCGATAACATCTCCTGGTCTAACTTGATATGAAGGGATGTTAACTTTTTTACCATTTACTGTAATATGATTATGTCTAACCACTTGTCTTGCTTCAGTTCTTGAACGACCAAGACCAGCTCTATATACAACATTATCTAATCTAGTTTCAAGGATTATAAGTAAATTTTCACCTGTAATACCTTTTCTTTTATCAGCATCTGCAAAGTAATTTCTAAATTGTGTTTCTAAAACACCATAGATTCTTTTTGCTTTCTGTTTTTGTCTTAACTGTAAACCATACTCAGAAATCTTTGTACGTCTTTTACCGTGATCTCCTGGAGCGTAAGGTCTACGATCTATAGCACATTTTCCTGTATAACATCTTTCACCTTTTAAGAATAGTTTTTCACCTTCTCTACGGCAAAGTCTGCATACTGCACCTCTATATCTTGCCATTTTTTATTACACCTCCTAGCCGATTGAATTATACTCTTCTACGTTTTGGTGGACG
Organism: Vallitalea maricola; assembly: GCF_036985595.1. Taxonomy (NCBI): domain Bacteria; kingdom Bacillati; phylum Bacillota; class Clostridia; order Lachnospirales; family Vallitaleaceae; genus Vallitalea; species Vallitalea maricola. The sequence goes on from NZ_BTPU01000037.1 coordinate 1,988, forward strand.
ACAACCATTATGTGGTACTGGTGTCACGTCTTTTATACTTGTAACCTCAAGTCCAGCAGCTTGAAGTGCTCTAATAGCAGCTTCTCTTCCTGAACCTGGTCCTTTAACCATTACTTCAACTATTTTTAAACCATGTATCATTGCTGCTTTTGCAGCAGTGTCAGCTGCCATTTGAGCAGCATATGGTGTAGATTTTCTTGAACCTCTAAATCCAAGTCCTCCAGCACTTGCCCATGAAATTGCATTTCCTTGAGTATCTGTTAACGTAACAATTGTATTATTAAATGTTGATTTGATATGCGCTTGTCCACGTTCGATATGCTTTTTCACACGCTTTTTGGTCCCTCTTTTGGACACTTTCTTTGCCATTAATCAAACCTCCCTTATGGGTTATTTTTTCTTATTAGCTACTGTTCTTTTTGGTCCTTTTCTTGTTCTAGCATTCGTTTTAGTCTTTTGTCCTCTAACAGGAAGACCTCTTCTATGACGAATACCACGATAACATCCTATTTCCATTAAACGTTTGATGTTTAATGCTCTTTCTCTTCTAAGATCCCCTTCAACCAACTGAGAATTATCTATAATCTCACGAATCTTAGCTGATTCGTCGTCTGTCAAGTCTCTTACTCTTGTATCGGGATTAATACCTGCTTCTTTTAATATACGATTAGAGCTTGCTCTACCAATACCATAAATATATGTTAGACCAATTTCTACACGCTTTTCTCTTGGTAAATCAACACCAGCAATACGAGCCATGTGTACTTCACACCTCCGTTTTTTAAGATAAGGAATGAATAATAATCTAATGCGGTGAAATATTAGATAATATTATCCCAACATATTTGTTTCACAATATTAAATGATTTAGTGAGAATCATTTAATGGTCATTTTTTAAATTTGTGTAATAACTTACTAGAACAACACATCCTGGTGAGTCATTACTCAGCCGCTTATATCTTACTTTTTAAAATTATCATTATGACAATTTTAAAAATGTAATTCATAATTAATCATTAGGGTATTTTATAATTTCAACCCTAATTTTGTGCATAATATCACAATTAGTAATTATATACTATCTTAATATTATATGCAATACTTTTTTAGATTTTTAACAAAAGTTATATATATTATACATTGCTGTCATACTTTAACCTCAATGTATAATTTTATAATTTTAAATCTTTTCGTGACGTAGTCACTTTCTATTCCATAAACGTATCACCGTTTTTAGAATCTCAATAAAGAAAATTAAGTTTAATTATACTGATCAACCTTGTTTTTGTTTGTGTTTTGGGTTCTCACAGATAACGCGAACTCGACCTTTTCTTTTAATTATCTTGCATTTTTCACACATAGGTTTTACGGACGCTCTTACTTTCATCTTTTTGCTCCTTCCTAAACAATTGAGTTTTGTTTGGGTACATTTCAAAGTTTAAGATAGCTGTGTTCTGTTAAATTGTTGACCTTATTATAGGTTTTATTCAACTTATATCAAACAATATCAATTGTTGTTTTGCTTATTACTAAAGTTACTCAGGATATTTATATAAATACCTTTATTATTTGTCTCTCCAAATAATTCTTCCCTTAGTTAAATCATATGGAGAAAGTTCAACCGTTACTTTGTCACCAGGCAAGATTCTTATATAGTTCATCCTTAATTTACCACTGATATGAGCTAAGATTTTATGTCCATTCTCAAGCTCAACTTGAAACATAGCATTAGGTAATTTCTCTAATACTGTTCCTTCTACTTCTATTACATCCTTCTTTGACATTATATCAACCTCCTCCACCATTTAACTTTGGTCGTTAACTTTGTAAACAGCTAAATTTCTTCTTATCTCTACATTTGTTACTTTTTTATCTCTAATTAATTTATCTTTTATCTCATGTATTACATGATTTGTCGGTTGTATATGCTTTAGTTTTTTCTGCTTAGGCTTTTCAATTCGTCTTAAATTACCGTCTGCTAAATAAGCATATTCACCTTTTATATTTATTATGACAAATATTTTGTCTTTATCTCTACCGGCCTTCGATTTTACTACTTGACCATATTGTAATTCGTTCATAGTATAACACCTCAGCCTTAAATAGTAAGAAGTTCATAACCATCTTCAGTTATACAGATGGTGTTCTCATAATGAGCTGATAATGACCCATCCATTGTTACAACAGTCCAATTATCATCTAACCATCTAACTTCATACCTTCCAATATTAATCATGGGTTCTACTGCAATTACCATATTCTTTAGAAGCCTCGGACCTCTACCAATTATTTTATAATTTGGAACTTGAGGTTCTTCATGTAGTTTACGTCCAACACCATGTCCAACTAAGTCTCTTACAACTGAATAGCCTCTTTCTTCAACATAGTTCTGTATAGCAGATGAAATCTGGTGTAAATGATTACCTTCCTTAATGATCTTCAATCCTTCAAAAAAGCATTGTTTCGTAACATCAATCAGGTTTCTTGCTTCCTCACTTATCTCACCAACACCATGTGTTCTAGCAGCATCGCCATGAAATCCGTTATAGTAAGCACCAATATCAATACTTATTATATCGCCTTCTTTTAAAATTCTTTTCTTGCTAGGAATACCATGCACAACTTCTTCATTAATGGAAGCACAGATATTAGCTGGATATCCATTATAATCTTTAAAAGACGGAATGGCGTTTTTACTTCTAATAAATTCTTCTGCGGCCTTATCCAGGTCAAATGTAGATATTCCTGGTTTTATCATTGATTCTAGTAATTCATGAGTACCAGCAACTATTTTTCCCGCTTCTCTCATGATTGCTATTTCTTCGTTGGTTTTAATTGTTATTGACATAACTTTACGCTCCTAATATCTCTACAATACTCTTAGTAACATCATCAATGTCAACTGTTCCATCAACAGTTATCAAGATATCTTTTTCTCCATAATATTCTATTAACGGACTAGTTTGTTTGTGATAAATCTCTAATCTCTTGAGTACTGTTTCTTCTTTATCATCATCTCTAAGTACCAGTTCTCTTGTACAGTTATCACAAATATCTTCCTTTTTTGGTGGATTATACTTTATATGATAAGTTGCACCGCAATTTAGACATGCCCTTCTACCAGACATTCTTCTTACAATATTTTCATCAGGCACATCAATATTAATTGCATAATTAATTTTTGTTTTCATAGACATAAGTGCTTTGTCTAAACTCTCAGCTTGAGGTATTGTTCTTGGAAAACCGTCTAAAATAAAGCCTTCTTTACAATCATCTTGTAATAGTCTATCAGCAACTATATCTACAACCAACTCATCTGGAACTAATAAACCTTTGTCTATATATTGCTTGGCTTTTATTCCAAGTTCAGTCTTATTTTTTATATTATCTCTAAATATATCACCTGTTGAAATGTGCGGTATATTATATTTCGCTGCTACCCTTTTTGCCTGTGTTCCTTTGCCAGCACCAGGGGCACCTAACATAATTAATCTCATTTTATAACCTCCAAAGTTATTACTTATATTCGGATTATAGCAATTTAAGATTTAGAATGAAGATAGAATATTATTTCTGGCTTCATTCTTAATCTATTTATTATGCATTTAAAAATCCTTTATAGTGTCTCATAACCATTTGGGATTCAATTTGTTTAATTGTCTCAAGGGCAACACCTACAACGATAATAAGTGAAGTACCACCAAATGTAACATTCATGTTAAATACATTTGAAAGTATAACTGGAAGTAAAGCTATAAGTGCAAGTGCTAAAGCTCCAATTAATACAATTTTATTAAGAACATTTGATAAATAGTCTACAGTTGGTTTTCCTGGTCTAATACCTGGAACAAATCCACCATTCTTCTTCATATTATTAGCAACTTCAATTGGATTAAATATGATTGAAGTATAGAAATATGCAAAGAATAATATGAATACAAAGTAAATAAGCGCTCCTGATATACTAGTAATTTTCAAGAAATTAATAACAGAAGCCCACCATCCACTTGGCTCACCAAAGAACTGAGTTATTGTTCCTGGGAACTGCAATAAGGATGAAGCAAAGATAACTGGGATAACTCCTGCCATATTTACTTTTAACGGAATATGTGTAGATTGACCACCATATACTTTTCTTCCCTGCATTCTCTTGGCGTATTGTACTGGAATTCTTCTTTCGCCTAATTGTATTAATACTACAAATGTAACCATTAATACATATATGATTAATAAGATAATTACAGGGATCAATTTGTTACTTGCTGTAGCAAGTTGATATAATTTCTTGGTTCCAAATGGTAATCTTGATATTATGTTTATGAAGATAATTAAAGAAATACCATTTCCAACACCTTTTACTGTTATTTGCTCTCCAACCCACATTAAGAATGCAGTACCAGCAGTCATTGCAGTTACAGCAATAATTACTGAGAATATATTATAATCATAGAATAAGCTTCTACCAAGACCAATTGAAATTGCAACTGATTGTAGTAGGGCTAATACTATAGTACCGTATCTAGTGATTTTAGCAATTTTCTTACGTCCTTCTTCTCCTTCTTTTTGCATTTCCTCAAGTTTTGGAATAGCAATTGTTAGAAGGTTCATAATGATTGAGGATGTAATGTATGGAGTAATACCCATAGCAAACAATGTCATATCCTTGAACGCACCACCTGAGAATGCATCAAACATGCCAAGTAATCCAGCATCATCTGCATTACCGAACATATTTTGAACAACTGCAGGATTAATTAATGGTATTCTAATATGTGCTCCTATACGTATAGCAAAAAACATTAACATTGTGTAAATTATCTTTTTTCTTAAATCAGGTATTTTAAATGCATCACGAAGTGTTCTAAACATCTAAACCACCTCTGCTTTCCCGCCAGCAGCTTCGATTTTTTCTACTGCTGATTTACTAAATGCATTAGCTTTTACTGTAAGCTTTTTAGTTAAATCGCCGTTTCCTAAAATCTTAACACCATCTTTAGGATTTTTAACAACGCCTTGTTCGATTAAAGTTTCAACAGATACTGTAGTACCTGTTTCAAATCTATTTAAGACATCAACATTAATTCCAACGATTTCTTTTGAATTTCTACAAGTAAAACCTCTTTTTGGAAGTCTTCTATATAATGGCATTTGGCCCCCTTCAAATCCAGGTCTTACGCCACCGCCGGAACGAGACTTTTGTCCGTCTTGTCCTCTTCCTGCAGTTTTACCATTTCCAGAAGCATGTCCTCTTCCTTTTCTATAATTAGATTTTCTTGATCCTTTTGCTGGTTTTAATTCTGTCAAATTCATGCTGTTACACCTCCTTGCTTATTTTAACCCGATTAAATTTCTTCTACTTTTACTAAATGTTGTATAGAATGGACCATACCTCTAATTGCTTTATTATCATTTTGTTCAACAGTTTTATGAAGTTTTGTTAGTCCTAAAGCTTCTACTGTTTTTCTATGTTTAGGAATGGCTCCAATTGTGGATTTAACTAAAGTAATTTTTAATTTATCTGCCATCTTGGTTCCCTCCTATCCTAAAAGCTCTTCAATTGATTTTCCACGAAGTTTTGCTACTTCTTCAGGAGTTTTAAGTCCATCAAGCCCTGCAACAGTAGCAGTTACTACATTATTCTTGTTATTTGAACCTAATGATTTTGTTCTGATATTTTTGATTCCTGCAAGTTCAAGTACGGCACGAGCAGGACCACCAGCTATAACACCTGTTCCTTCTGGTGCTCTTTTCATTAAAACGGAAGCACTTCCAAATTTACCGATGTAATCGTGTGGAATACTACCATTTTCATCTATAGGAACTTCAATAAGTCTTTTTTTAGCGTCGTCGATACCTTTACGAATAGCATCAGGAATTTCAGTTGCTTTACCTACTCCTGCGCCTACATGCCCATTCTCATCTCCGACTACTACTAAAGCTGCAAAACGGAAGTTACGTCCTCCCTTTACAACCTTAGTAACACGTCTTATTGATACTACTTTTTCTTTTAGATCTAGCTTACTAGCATCAATCATTGTACGCTTCATGCTTCTACCTCCTTACTTAGAATTTTAACCCAGCTTCTCTAGCTGAGTCTGCCAATGCTTTTACTTTACCTTGATAAATGTATCCGCCTCTATCGAAAATAACTTCTTTAACACCTTTTTCAACAGCTCTTTTAGCAACAGTTTCTCCAACAAGAGCTGCAGCTTTTACATTATTAGTTTTTTCTAAGTTACTATTAATGTCTTTTTCAACTGTAGAAGCAGCTGCTAAAGTATGACCTGTTAGATCATCAATAACTTGCGCATACATATGTTTGTCACTTCTAAAAACCACTAGACGAGGTCTCTCAGAAGTACCCATTATATTATTACGTATTCTTCTATGCTTCTTAACACGCACTTTAGTTCGTGATGTTTTCTTTATCATGGATTTCACCCCTTTACTATTTTACTATTTACCAGTTTCTTTACGTCTGATTACTTCATCAGCGTACTTAATTCCTTTGCCTTTGTATGGCTCAGGTGGTCTCTTAAATCTTATTTCCGCTGCGTATTGACCTACTCTTGCTTTGTCAATTCCTTTTACGATAATAACATTTTGTCCTTCTACTACTGCTTCAAGACCTTCTGGATCTTCCATTTCTACTGGATGTGAATATCCTAAAGATAATACTAATTTTTTACCTTGCTTTTGTGCTCTATATCCAACACCATTGATTTCTAATTTTTTCTCGTAACCTTTAGTTACTCCTTCAATCATGTTCGCAACAAGAGTTCTAGTCAAACCGTGTAATGATTTCATTTTCTTTAAATCATTTGGTCTATTTACTACCACTTGGTTTTCCTCTTTAGAAATTAACATTTCTTTTGGTAATTGTTGTTCTAAAGTACCTTTTGACCCTTTAACAGTTATAAAGTTGCTTTCTGTTACATTAACTTCTACTCCTGCTGGGATTTCTACAGGTAATCTACCAATACGTGACATGCTTGCACCTCCTCGGATTAAATACCTTTGCAATTTTGCAAAGCTTCATCCATTATATTTTATTTTTTATGTCTATTTTTTTCAAGAGTAGTAATTACCATATAAAAGCAATTACTTCTCCACCAACATTTTGTTTTCTAGCTTCTCTGTCAGTTATGATACCTTTATTAGTTGAGATGATAGCAGTTCCAAGTCCACCTAATACTTTTGGCAGCTCATCTTTACCTGCATATACTCTAAGTCCAGGTTTAGATATTTTCTTGATTCCAGCTATTACCTTTTCATTTTTATCTTTACCGTATTTCATTTCTACACGGATAGTTTTGATTAAACCATCTTCTATTAATTTATATCCTTTAATGTACCCTTCATTTACCAAAATGTCAGCAACAGCTTGCTTCATTTTTGAAGCAGGTACATCTACAAAATCATGTTTAGCAGTATTTCCGTTACGGATTCTTGTTAACATATCTGCAATTGGATCGCTCATTGTCATAATTTGTGGCCTCCTTCCTATTACTAAATCTTACCAACTAGCTTTTTTAACACCTGGGATTTGTCCTTTATACGCTAATTCACGGAAACAGATTCTACATATTCCATATTTTCTTAAATATCCGTGAGGTCTTCCACATATTCTACAACGGTTATAAGCTCTTGATGAAAACTTTGGCTTAAGTTGTTGTTTAATTTTCATTGATGTTTTTGCCATTTAATCGATTCCCTCCTTATTATTTTTTAAAAGGCATTCCGAATAATGTTAATAATTCACGAGCTTCTTCATCAGTCTTAGCTGTAGTAACGAAGATAATATCCATACCTCTAACTTTATCAACTTTATCATATTCGATCTCAGGAAAGATTAATTGCTCTTTAATACCTAAAGCGTAGTTACCTCTACCATCAAATGCGTTAGGATTAACACCTCTAAAGTCTCTAACTCTTGGTAGGGCTAAGTTAATTAGACGATCAGCAAAATCATACATTCTGCTACCTCTAAGTGTAACTTTACATCCTATAGGCATACCTTCTCTTACTTTGAAAGCTGCAACAGATTTCTTTGCTTTTGTTATTATAGGTTTTTGTCCAGCGATTATTGTTAAATCACTAACAGCAGAATCTAGAATCTTACGATTCTCTTTAGCTTCTCCAACGCCCATATTAATAACTATTTTTTCAATTTTTGGTACAGCCATTTTATTTTTATAGTTAAATTTTTTCATCATAGCATCTACAATTTCATTATTGTAAACCTCTTTTATTCTACTCAAGCTAGTTAGCCTCCTCTCTACTATTAATCTATAACTTCACCTGTTGATTTAGCTACTCTATATCTAACATTCTTAGTACGTCCATTTCTGTCTTCTTTTACTACTTTAACACCTAATCTTGTAGTTTTTCCTTTATGAACATACATTACTTTTGAAGCGTTTAATGCTGATTCTTGGTGAACGATTCCACCTTGTTGATTAGCAGCACTTGGTTTTGTATGTTTTGTAACCATGTTAACGCCTTCAACAATTACTTTTCCATTTTTTCTATCTACAGTTAAAATCTTTCCTTCTTTTCCTTTGTCTTTTCCAGAAATAACTTTAACAGTATCACCTGATTTAAGTCTTGTTTTATACACTTATTACACCTCCCTATAATACTTCTGGTGCTAATGATAGGATTTTCATGTATTTTTTCTCTCTTAACTCTCTAGCAACAGGTCCAAAAATACGAGTTCCTTTTGGTGTCTTATCATCTTTGATTATAACCGCTGCGTTTTGGTCAAATTTGATATAAGATCCGTCTTTACGACGTGCACCTTTTTTAGTTCTAACTACTACAGCTTTTACTACTTCACCTTTTTTTACAACGCCACCTGGTGTTGCATCTTTAACAGTAGCAACTATAACATCTCCAATGTTTGCATATCTCCTAGTTGATCCGCCTAATACTCTTATGCAAAGGATTTCTTTTGCACCTGTATTATCTGCAACTTTCAGTCTGGATTCTTGTTGGATCATTAGATGAACCTCCTTTCAGCAAATACAAAGCTTATTTTGCTTTTTCTACTATTTCTACTAATCTCCATCTTTTATCTTTTGATAATGGTCTTGTTTCCATAACACGTACTCTATCGCCAATGCCACATTCATTTTTTTCATCATGGGCTTTTAATTTGTAAGTTCTTTTTACAACTTTTCCATATAATGGATGCTTTACATTATTTTCAACAGCTACAACAACTGTTTTATCCATTTTATCACTAACTACTCTACCTGTACGAACTTTACGTAGATTTCTTTCAGCCACTTGAATTCCTCCTTCCAAGGTTACTTAGCAACCTTTAATTGCTCAGTTATAATTGTTTGAATTCTAGCTATATTTTTTCTAACCTCTTTAATTCTACCTGTATTATCTAATTGGTTAGTCGCATTTTGAAATCTTAGGTTAAATAATTCTTTCTTTGCAGTAACTAAATCTTCATTAAGTTCTGCAGCAGATTTATTTCTTAATTCTTCAATATATTTAGTTGACTTCACAATTATCACCGCCTTCTAGCTCTGCACGAGAATAAACTTTACATTTACAAGGTAACTTGTGCATAGCAAGTCTTAATGCTTCTCTAGCTATTTCTTCTTCTACTCCAGCAATTTCAAACATTACACGGCCTGGCTTTACTACTGCTACCCAGTACTCAGGTGATCCTTTTCCTTTACCCATTCTTGTTTCAGCAGGTTTTGCTGTAACTGGTTTGTCAGGGAAAATTTTAATCCAAACTTTACCACCACGTTTGATGTAACGAGTCATAGCAACACGGGCAGCTTCTATTTGATTGGATTTTATCCAGCAAGGCTCTAATGCAACAATACCATATTCACCGTAATTGATTTTGTTTCCTCTTAACGCTTTACCTTTCATGTTACCACGAAATTGTTTACGGCGTTTAACTCTCTTTGGAATTAACATTACTTCCCTCTCCCTTCTCTCTTAGTAACTTGACCAGGAAGAACTTCGCCATTATAAATATATATTTTTACACCGATTTTTCCATAAATAGTATTTGCTTCAGCAAACCCATAATCTATATCTGCACGAAGTGTCTGTAGAGGAATTGTTCCCTCATTATATGATTCTGTACGAGCCATTTCTGCTCCGCCTAAACGCCCTGAACAAATAGCTTTAATACCTTTTGCTCCTGCCTTCATTGTTCTTCCCATTGATTGTTTCATAGCTCTACGGAAAGATACACGATTTTCAAGTTGAAGTGCAATGTTTTCAGCAACTAATTGAGCATTTTTTTCTGGTCTTTTTACTTCAACGATATTCACGATGACTTTACTAGCAGTCATTTTTTGTAACTCAGTTCTTAATTTTTCAATTGATGAACCGCCTTTACCAATAACAATACCAGGTTTAGCAGTGTGAATGTTAATTTTAACTCTTTCTGATGCTCTTTCAATTTCTATTCTAGATACACCAGCTGAATACAATTTATTTTTAATATATGTTCTTAATTTATTGTCTTCTATTAGAAGGTCTGCAAAATCCTTTTCTGCGTACCACTTTGCATCCCAGTCTTTAATAATTCCGACTCTTAATCCATGTGGGTTGACTTTTTGTCCCATTCTTTCCCTCCTTATCTATCTTTCGTTAAGAATGATTGTGATATGACTAGATTTCTTTTCTATTCTATACGCTCTACCTTGTGCTCTTGGTCTTATTCTCTTCATTGTAGGTCCTTTGTTAGCAAAAGCTTCTTCAACGTATAAGTTAGCTGGATCTAATCCATTATTATTCTCAGCATTAGCAATAGCTGATTTTAAAACTTTCTCTATAATTCTAGCACCGTTTCTAGGTGTGTAATTTAATATACCTACGGCTGCACCTACATCTTTTCCTTTAATTGTATCAAGTACAATTTTAGCTTTTGTTGGTGAAACTCTAGCATAGGATACCTTTGCTTTAGGTCTAGTATCTTTGTTAGCATTTCTTTCTCTTTTTATCTGACTTCTATGCCCTTTAGCCATTATAAATTAGCCTCCTTCCATACTGCATTTACCGATTTAACGTACTTTTGATTTCTTTTCGTCTTTTCCGTGGCCTCTATAAGTTCTTGTTAGCACGAATTCTCCTAATTTATGTCCTACCATATCTTCGCTTATATAAACAGGTACATGTCTTCTTCCATCATGAACTGCAATAGTATGACCTAGCATTTCAGGGAAAATAGTGGAACGTCTTGACCATGTTTTAATAACTTGTTTATCGCCTTTTTCATTTAATACTCTTACTTTTTTTAGTAAGTGCTCATCTGCGAAAGGTCCTTTTTTAAGTGAACGAGCCATTAATTCAAACCTCCTTTTAGTGGTTATTATTTATTACTTGAACGTTTTCTTATGATATATTTATTAGAATGTTTATTTTTCTTTCTAGTTTTGTAACCAAGTGCTGGTTTACCCCAAGGTGTCATTGGACTTGGACGACCAACAGGTGCTCTACCTTCTCCACCACCATGTGGATGGTCATTAGGGTTCATAACAGAACCACGAACTGTAGGGCGGATACCCATATGACGTTTACGTCCAGCTTTACCAACTGTAATAAGTTCATGATCGATATTTCCAACTTGACCGATTGTAGCTTTACAAAGGATTGGAACTAATCTCATTTCTCCAGATGGTAATCTAAGTGTTGCATATTTACCTTCTTTTGCCATAAGTTGAGCTACATTACCAGCTGAACGAACTAACTGTCCACCTTTACCTGGTTTTAACTCGATGTTGTGAATACTAGAACCTACTGGAATATCTTTAAGTTGTAATGCATTTCCAATTCTGATTTCAGCTTCTGATCCACTCATTACTTTGTTTCCCACTTTTAAGCCGTTTGGTGAAAGAATATATCTTTTTTCTCCATCAACATATTGTACTAATGCAATATTCGCTGAACGGTTTGGATCATATTCAATAGCTACTACTTTACCTGGAACACCATCTTTATTTCTTTTAAAATCTATCATTCTATATTTAATCTTAGACCCGCCACCACGGTGTCTTACTGTAATCTTACCTTGATTATTACGTCCAGAATGTTTTTTTAGACTTGCTACTAATGATTTCTCAGGAGTTTTTTTAGTAATCTCCTCAAAAGTAGAACCTGTCATATGTCTTCTGGAAGGTGTATAAGGGTTATATTTTTTAATACCCATGAATTGCACTCCTTTCAAAAGTATATTGACACACGCTACCGTGTGTATCTTTTAACTATCTAACTACTAGTCGTTTATACTTTAATTATATTGTTTATTACATACCTTCAAAGAAATCTATTTCTTTGCTGCCTTCTGTTAACTTAACAATAGCTTTCTTTGTCTTAGCAGTTTTACCAAAAGTCATACCTCTTCTTTTTACTTTACCAATATTATTCATAGTATTGACTTTTTCAACTTTTGTTCCTTCGAACATTTTTTCTACTGCTTCTTTTACTTGAATCTTTGTTGCTTCTGGATGAACTAAGAAAGTGTATTTTCTGTCAGCCATAACTTCCATACTTTTTTCAGTAACAACAGGTTTTAATATTATGTCATAATATTTTAAATCAGCCATTATGCATACACCTCCTGAATTGTAGCAACTGCATCTTTAGTTACCACAAAAGTATCATATTTTAGAATGTCGTATACATTAATTGTATTTGTTAGTGCAGTTTTTACACCTCTGATATTACGAGTTGATAATACAACATTTTTGTCATTATCATTTAAAACTATTAATGCTTTTTGTACTTTTAAGTTAGTTAAAACTTCACTCATCTTTTTAGTTTTGATTTCATCAAGTTTTAATTCATCAACAACAATAAGTTTATTATCATTTACTTTTGCAGTTAATGCTGATTTTAATGCCGCTCTTTTTTCTTTTTTGTTTAATTTGATTGAATAATCTCTTGGCTTTGGAGCAAATACAACTCCACCACCTGTCCATTGTGGTGCACGAATTGATCCTTGTCTCGCTCTACCTGTTCCTTTTTGTCTCCAAGGCTTAGCTCCGCCACCTCTTACTTCTGAACGAGTTTTTGCACTTTGTGTGCCTTGGCGTTTATTTGCAAGCTGTCCTACAACTGACATATGCATTAAGTGTTCATTTATCTCTACACCAAATATATTGTCATTAAGTTCTATTTCTTCAACTTGTTTACCTTCCATGTTGTAAACAGAAACTTTTGCCATGATCGTTCCTCCTTCCTACGTATTAACTAAGCTTTTACGCTATTTACTATTGTTACTATTGATTTTTTAGGTCCTGGTACAGCACCTTTAATTAGAAGTAAGTTATTCTCTACATCTACTCTTACTACTTCTAAGTTTTGAACAGTTACATTCTCACTACCCATATGTCCAGGTAACTTTTTACCTTTGAATACTCTTGAAGGTGAAGAAGCACCACCCATAGATCCAGATACTCTATGAGACTTAGAACCGTGACCCATTGGACCTCTTGATTGGTTATGTCTCTTAATTGATCCTTGGAATCCTTTACCTTTTGATACACCAGATACATCTACTTTGTCGCCAATTTCAAATGTATCAGCTTTAATTTCGTTTCCTACTTCAAATTCCTCTGCATTATCAAGTCTAAACTCTTTTATATGCTTTTTGAAGCTAACGCCTGCTTTGTCAAAATGACCTTTCATTGGCTTATTAGTGTGTTTTTCTTTTTTCTCACCAAATCCAACTTGTACAGCTTTGTAACCATCATTTTCAAGTGTTTTCACTTGAGTTACTATACATGGTCCAGCTTCTAATACTGTTACAGGTACTAACTCTCCACTTTCTTCAAATATTTGAGTCATACCAACTTTTTTTGCTATAATAGCTTTTTTCATTTCCTTTGCACCTCCTAATAATCTACAGCGGATTACACATAAGTGTAATCATCCTAGATGGTTTATAGTTTATATATAAACCTCTAAGGGATATTATACTATCGTATAATTATTTAACATCTACTTTGATATCTACCCCTGCAGGTAGTTCAAGTCTCATTAAAGCATCTACTGTCTTAGCTGTTGGCATAAGAATGTCAATTAATCTTTTATGAGTTCTTTGTTCGAATTGTTCTCTGGAATCTTTGTACTTGTGTACAGCTCTAAGAATAGTTACTACTTCTTTCTTAGTAGGTAGTGGAATTGGTCCGCTCACCTTAGCACCAGTTTTCTTAGCTGTTTCAATAATTTTCTTTGAAGATTGATCGATTAATTGATGATCGTATGCTTTTAAGCTAATTCTCATTTTTTGACTTGCCATAAAAAAAGTCGCCTCCTTTTCGTACTCTAGTACGACAAGTGGTGACTGTACATCGCTCCGTGTGTATCATATATCCTACACACCTCAAATCAAGCCTACATCGCTTTGACTTTATATTGTACAGTGACCTTGCCGCCAGTTTCTTGAACATGACATTCGCTCCATGTGAATTACCCGCTTATGCGGCAACCTCACACTTCTAAGCTATCTTTGTCACAGCATTTATTAGTATACACTAAGAAGCTCCATAATGCAAGGGTTTTTCAATATTTTTTTATGTTTTTTCTTTATTTTTATAAACTACTACATAAATGTAAAAATGAGTCAGTTTTATAGGAATATATTATTATTTTTACCAAAAAACAGTACCCGTAGGCACTGTCTTTTTATAAACTTATATTATTTTCTTTTCACCATTACCATTATATCCATTTCTGGTGGGTTCTTTATAATATCTACAGGAGCACTCTGTACCTGCTGTGGTATAGGATGATCTTTTAAACAACGATAATCATAATACTCTGCAGCAAAATCACTTATCATATCATAATCACTATTAGGTAGCCACGTCTGTAAAAGATACGCCATAGCTTTATCTAAAGCAGCATTAGTCAATTCAAAGAAATTCTCAGCCGAGAAGGTACATACTACATACAAACCTTTTGGTATAACATATTGATATAATTTGTCATTATTATTATCAAATTTATCAACTTGTACTGATGCCAGATAATTAAATTTCCCTTGTTTTTCAGATGGAAATGATATACCACACTGTACATTTGTCTTACTTTGATTGAGTATATTGTTCTTTATCTCAACACATTTATTCCATGCAATTCCTGGATTGTCCTGACCCGCAACCCCAATCTCACATTCTTCTACAATGCCCATTACCTTGATATCTTCCTTAATTTCCTTAACACTAAATTCTATTACTACCCCTGAAGCAACCAAAGGAACTCCAATATCTACCGCTCTATATTTTAACGACAAATCAGGTTTATAAAAATGTGCAAGTGGTATATCCGACTTCTTATACTCACTAGGTGACATATCATATACAGATTTAAATGCTCTTGTAAAAGTTTCCAAACTATTAAAACCATTCTCAAAAGCTATATCTGTAATCTTTCCACCAGCTTTTATCTCCTCCGCAGCTTTTGCCAATCTCCTTAGCCTAACATATTCCATTACTGTAACACCAACCAGCTTATAAAATAATCTCTGAAAATAAAACTTCGATAACATACCCATCTCCGCCAACATATCAATACACATATCTTCGTCTAAATGCTCTTCAATATAATCAATAACTCCCTGCATTTCTTTATACTCATACATTATTCTATCTCTCCTCCTTAGATTTATTGATTATATTATATCATTCTGTAAAAACTCTTTCTTGATGATAAATGCTCTATTCACAAATAATTTAAATAAATAGTAGATATATGATTATGAATTTAATGATATAATACTTTTAGTATATCCTTATCATAAATGCCAATTATATTCTAATAAATATCGACAAATTAAATGTTACTTTGTCATATCCACAATATGACAAACGAAACGTTCCCATGTCCTACAAACACTAGCCCACAATATAGGGGTATTAGCAATAGGTTTAACGCAGACCGACCGCTTCTCAGGGTAAGGAAAGTTAAACCTATTACTAATACCCCCTCCACTGGAATCAAAATATACAACAAATAAACTTCTCACTCTATACCAAAAATACCTATAAAGATAAGCAATTTTCCAAATAAAAAAGCAGTGCATCAAGCACTGCTTTCCTATATTAAATAATCAAATTATATTATTCAATAATTTCTGCTACTGATCCAGCACCTACAGTTCTTCCACCCTCACGGATAGCGAAACGTAAACCTTTTTCCATAGCGATTGGAGCAATAAGTTCAATTTCCATTTCTACGTTGTCACCAGGCATACACATTTCTACACCTTCTGGAAGGTTGATTACACCAGTGATATCAGTAGTTCTGAAGTAGAACTGTGGTCTATAGTTTGAGAAAAATGGAGTATGACGTCCACCTTCTTCTTTTTTAAGAACATATACTTGAGCTTTAAACTTAGTATGAGGAGTAATTGAACCAGGTTTAGCTAATACTTGACCTCTTTCAATTTCTGTTCTTTGAACACCACGAAGTAATGCACCGATGTTGTCACCAGCTTGAGCTTCGTCTAATAATTTACGGAACATTTCTACTCCTGTACAAACAACTTTTCTTGAATCTCCAAGTCCAACGATTTCAATTTCATCAGATACGTGAAGTACTCCACGCTCAACTCTACCAGTTGCAACAGTACCACGACCAGTGATTGAGAATACGTCCTCTATAGGCATTAAGAATGGCTTGTCAACATCTCTTTCTGGAGATGGAATATAAGCATCTACTTCTTTCATTAAGTCTAAGATTTTGTCTCCCCATTCTCCTGATGGATCTTCTAATGCTTTTAAAGCAGAACCCATAACGATAGGAATATCATCACCTGGGAAATCATATTCAGATAATAATTCTCTGATTTCCATTTCAACTAATTCTAATAATTCTTCATCATCAACCATATCACATTTGTTCATGAATACAACGATGTATTCAACACCAACTTGACCTGATAAAAGGATATGCTCACGAGTTTGAGGCATTGGACCATCTGCAGCTGAAACAACTAAGATAGCACCGTCCATTTGAGCAGCACCAGTGATCATGTTCTTAACGTAGTCAGCATGTCCTGGGCAGTCTACATGTGCGTAGTGTCTTGCTTCAGTTTCATACTCAACGTGTGCTGTTGAGATAGTAATACCACGTTCTCTTTCTTCTGGAGCCTTATCGATATTATCAAAAGCAACTGCTTCTCCAGTTCCTAATCTTTCGTGTAAAGTTTTTGTAATTGCAGCTGTTAATGTTGTTTTACCATGGTCAACGTGTCCAATAGTACCAATATTAACGTGTGGTTTGGTTCTTTCATATTTAGCTTTAGCCATTTAAAATCTTCCTCCTTTTATATCTAGGGCAAATCCCCTAATTTGTCCATTCATTTCTGAATTGGTCTCTTTTTCAATTATATTTTATTAAAATAAATTTTGCAAGTTTTTTATTGTTATTTAATATTACAATATCATTATTCTAGAAAACAACAACTAATTAGTTTGCTTTACCTGCAATAATCTTTTCTTGTATTGATTTTGGTAGTGGTTCAAAATGATCAAATTGCATTACATAAGTTCCTCTACCTTGAGTTTTTGAACGTAAGTCTGTTGCATAACCAAACATTTCTGATAATGGTACAAATCCGTGGATTTGTTGAACACCATTACGTGGTTCCATACCTTCGATACGTCCTCTACGTGAGTTGATGTCACCAATAACATCACCCATGTAATCTTCTGGTACTGAAACGTCAACTCTCATGATTGGTTCACAAAGAGTTGCTCCACCTTTTCTCATAGCTTCTTTGAATGCCATTGATCCGGCAATTTTGAAAGCCATCTCAGATGAGTCAACATCATGGTATGATCCATCATAACAAACTGCTTTAATACCAAGTACAGGATATCCTGCTAATAAACCACTACTCATTGCTTCTTGAATTCCATTATCTACTGCTGGGATATATTCTTTTGGAATAGAACCACCAACTATAGAATTAACAAATTCATAAGTTTCTTCACTATTAACGTCCATTGGTGAGAATCTAACCTTACAATGTCCATATTGCCCACGTCCACCTGATTGACGTACAAATTTACCTTCTACTTCAACTTCTTTAGTAATAGTCTCTTTGTATGCAACTTGTGGTTGACCTACGTTAGCTTCTACTTTGAATTCTCTAAGTAGACGGTCAACAATGATTTCAAGGTGAAGTTCACCCATACCAGAAATAATTGTTTGTCCTGTATCGTGATCAGTACGTGTTTTGAATGTTGGATCTTCTTCTGCTAATTTAGCAAGGGCAATACCCATTTTTTCTTGACCAGCTTTAGTTTTAGGTTCTATAGCAACGTGGATAACTGGCTCTGGGAATATCATTGATTCAAGTATTACAGGATGTTTATCATCACATAAAGTATCTCCAGTTGAAGTAACTTTTAAACCAACTGCTGCTGCGATATCCCCTGAGTATACTTTATCAATTTCTTCTCTCTTGTTAGCATGCATTTGAAGAATACGTCCCATACGTTCTTTCTTATTCTTAGTTGAGTTATATACATAAGAACCTGAATTAGTTGTTCCTGAATAAACTCTAAAGAATGCTAGTTTACCAACAAATGGGTCTGCCATTATCTTAAATGCTAATGCTGAGAAAGGCTCTTCGTCTGAAGATGGTCTTTCTACTTCTTCTTCTGTATCTGGGTCAATACCTTTAATAGCAGGTACATCTATAGGAGCTGGCATATAATCAACAACTGCATCCAATAATTTTTGGGCACCTTTGTTTCTATATGCTGTACCACATAAAACAGGAATAATCTCAACGTTTATTACTGCTTTTCTTAGAGCTTTCTTTAATTCTTTTTCTGTAAGCTCTTCTCCTTCAAGATATTTTTCCATTAATTCTTCATCCGTTTCAGCGATTGCTTCAACCATAGCTTCTCTATATTCTTCTGCTTGATCTGCTAAATCTGCTGGGATGTCTTCTTCGGAGATATCTTGACCAAGGTCATCTTTATAAATAAATGCTTTCATTTTCATTAAATCTATAAGACCTACAAAGTCATCTTCTGCTCCGATAGGTAATTGAATTGGTACTGCATTAGCACCAAGTCTATCTCTCATCATATCTACTGCATTATAAAAGTCTGCACCCATAATATCCATTTTATTAACAAATGCCATTCTAGGTACTCTATATTTATCTGCTTGACGCCAAACAGTTTCTGATTGTGGCTCTACTCCACCTTTTGCACAAAATACACCTACAGAACCATCTAAAACACGAAGAGAACGTTCTACTTCTACTGTAAAGTCAACGTGCCCCGGTGTATCAATAATGTTAATCCTATGATTCAGCCATTGACAAGTTGTAGCTGCGGAAGTAATTGTTATTCCTCTTTCCTGTTCTTGTTCCATCCAGTCCATTTGAGCTGCACCTTCATGAGTTTCCCCAATCTTGTGAGTTCTTCCTGTATAGAATAAGATACGTTCTGTTAGTGTTGTTTTACCTGCATCAATATGAGCCATAATCCCAATGTTTCTAGTTCTTTCTAGTGGGAATTGTCTTCCAGCCAAAGTTATTCCTCCTTTGGTAATCTACAGTTACTTAGCTACAATTTATTGATTATTATGCGGAAACATAAGCTTCCGCATATATTTGTTTAACAACACATTATCATATGCATTATTAGTAATTTTGTGAAATTATATACATTAACTTCAAAAATAATATTTGAGTAATGTAACTGGTTGCAACTACTATTAGAATCTGTAGTGTGCAAATGCTTTGTTTGCTTCTGCCATTTTATGAGTATCTTCTCTCTTCTTAACTGAAGCACCAGTATTGTTTGCTGCATCCATGATCTCAGCAGCTAAACGATCTACCATAGTTCTTTCTCCACGCTTACGTGTATAAATAGTTAACCAACGAAGTCCTAAGGCTTGTCTTCTCTCTGGTCTAACCTCCATAGGAACTTGGTAAGTAGATCCACCAACACGTCTAGCTTTAACTTCAAGAACTGGCATAATGTTATTCATAGCTTCTTTAAAAACTTCTACTGCATCTTTTCCAGTTTTTTCAGCTACCTTTTCAAATGCTCCATATACAATTTTTTGTGCAGCTCCTTTTTTACCATCTAACATAATGTTATTAATAAGTTTAGTTACCACTTTATCACTGTACATTGGATCAGCTAATACTTCTCTTTTTTGGATATGTCCTTTACGTGGCACGGCTCTTCCCTCCTTAATAATAATTAATTCTTCGGTACTCATGAATATAATTAATATCCATGTTACGTGCTCGGTATATCGTAATATATATATAATCCTGCAACCTACAGGTAATATTCCAATTTTACCTAGCACTAATTAGTAAATTACTGAAGTGTTCTTCATATGATATTTACTAATTATTTAATTCTAGTAAACATTACTAAAGAATTATTTTTTTGGTCTCTTAGCTCCGTATTTGGAACGTGATTGTTTACGGTCAGCTACACCAGCTGTATCAAGTGTACCTCTAACAATATGATAACGTGTACCAGGTAAGTCTTTTACCCTTCCACCTCTTAGTAGAACAACGCTATGTTCTTGTAGGTTATGTCCTTCACCAGGAATATAGCCTGTTACTTCAATACCATTAGTTAAACGAACCCTTGCAATTTTACGAAGAGCTGAGTTTGGTTTTTTTGGAGTGGCTGTTTTTACTGCAGTACAAACACCTCTTTTTTGTGGTGATGATACATCAGTAGTTTTCTTGTGTAAAGAGTTATAGCCTTTTTGAAGAGCAGGTGCTGTTGATTTCTTAGTTGATACTGATCTTCCTTTTCTTATCAATTGATTAATAGTAGGCATCTATTTCACCTCCTGTAATTTTATTAAGATGCCCTAACATCTTATTTAATTAGTGCTGCGGTTGCTGTTTTAACTTCTACATCGCAAACTGAACCTAATTCCTCCATTGTATCAATATATACTACAGGGACTTGCTGACTCTTGGCTAGTTCAATGGGTCTAATAATTACTTCATTCTGTGCATCTTTTGCAACATAAAGTACTTCTACTTCTTCATTCTCAAGCGCTTTGAGAGTCTGTTTCATCCCAATAACTTTGGAATTAGTTTTTAATCGGTGCACATAGATCATCCCTTTCGGTCACTAAAAAAATTATTACAATGCACACTGCTGAATTTTAACACTATTTTTTATAAATGTCAAGGATTTTAATAAAACACCCTGAATTTTATAAAAATCCAGGGTGTTTTTTGCATTTTTATCTCTATTCTTCAAAGAGAACGTCGTCAATTAGTGGTTCTTCTTCAACGTATTTTTCAATTCCAACATTTCGGTATCGTTCCATACCTGTACCTGCTGGTATAAGTTTACCGATGATTACGTTTTCTTTTAATCCGATTAGAGGATCTGATTTACCTTTTATTGCAGCTTCTGTCAAGACTTTTGTAGTTTCTTGGAAAGATGCTGCCGATAAGAATGAATTAGTTGCCAAGGATGCTTTTGTTATACCGAGCATAACTTGAGTTCCTTCTGCTGATTCTAAACCATTACTAGCAAGTTCTTCGTTAATCTTTTCAAACTCTAACCTATCAACTAGGCTTCCTGGTAAGAAATCACTATCACCACTATTTTCTATTCTTATTTTCTTTAACATTTGTCTAACAATAACTTCTATATGCTTATCGTTAATTTCCACACCTTGAAGTCTATAAACACGCTGAACTTCTTGAAGCATGTAGTCTTGAACACTTCTGCTACCTTTGATTTTCAAGATATCGTGTGGGTTAACACTACCTTCTGTCAACTCATCACCGGCTTCAATTACATCCCCATCCATTACCTTGATTCTTGAACCATATGGTATTAGATAAGCTTTGCTTTCGCCAGTTTCTTCGTTTGTGATTACTACTTCACGTTTTTTACGTGTATCATTTATTCTAGCTAATCCACCAAATTCAGCAATTATAGCTAATCCTTTTGGTTTTCTAGCCTCAAAGAGTTCCTCTACACGAGGAAGACCTTGTGTTATATCGTCTCCAGCAATACCACCTGTATGGAAAGTACGCATTGTAAGCTGTGTACCTGGTTCTCCGATTGATTGTGCCGCAATAATACCAACAGATTCCCCTACTTGAACAGGTAATCCAGTTGCCATATTAGAACCATAGCATTTTGCACAAACTCCAATTTCTGATCTACAAGTAAGAACTGTTCTTATGTGAACTTTATCAATACCTGCATCCACAACAGCTTTTGCTTTTAGTGGTGTAATAAGAGTATCTTCTTCAACTATAATCTCACCAGTTTCTGGGTGTTTTATTTCATCAACAGACCATCTTCCAGTGATTCTTTCTTGTAGACTTTCAATTACTTCGTTACCATCTTTGAATGCTTTTATCCACATACCTGGAGCATTGTGTTTATCGCAACAATCATGTTCTCTAATAATTAAATCTTGAGAAACATCTACAAGTCTTCTTGTTAGATATCCTGAATCGGCTGTACGAAGCGCCGTATCAGCAAGTCCTTTTCTAGCACCGTGAGCAGAAATAAAGTATTCAAGAACGTCTAGTCCTTCACGGAAGTTAGATTTGATTGGTAATTCGATAGTCTTACCAGATGTATCTGCCATAAGTCCACGCATACCACCTAACTGTTTAATCTGCTTATCAGAACCTCTGGCTCCAGAGTCAGCCATCATGTAGATATTATTATATTTTCCAAGTCCGCCAAGTAAGGCTTCTGTAATAGTATCATCAGCATTTTTCCATGTCTCGATAACTTTTAAACGTCTTTCTTCATTAGTCATGAATCCACGTTTAAATTGTTTTGTTATCTTCTCTACTGTTTCTTCTGCATTTTTAAGTATTTCTTTTTTGCTTGCAGGTACTTCCATATCTGAAACAGATACAGTTAATGCACCTCTTGTAGAGTATTTGAAACCAAGTTTCTTAATACCATCAAGAACTTCTGATGTCTTGGTTGAACCATGGATATTGATACATCTATATAGTATATCTTTCAATTGCTTTTTACCTACTAAGAAATCAATTTCGTATTTAAATTTATCTTCTGGTTTATTTCTAGTCGCAAAACCAAGATCCTGTGGTATCGCTTCATTAAATATAATTCTACCAACAGATGTTTCAACGAATTGTTGTTTTATTTCGCCTTCTATTTCCATTGTTCTTCTTACATGTATCTTTGCATGTAGAGTTACTTCTCCATTTTCATATGCAAGCATAGCTTCATTTTCGTCCTTAAAATAGTAACCTTCACCTTTTTCTCCATCTTTTTCAAGAGTAAGATAGTAAGTACCAAGTACCATATCTTGTGAAGGAACAGATACTGGAGCACCATCCGAAGGTTTTAATAGGTTATTAGGTGAAAGAAGCAAAAATCTACACTCAGCTTGTGCCTCTACTGATAATGGTACATGGACAGCCATTTGGTCACCATCAAAGTCGGCATTATAAGCTGTACAAACTAAAGGATGCAGCTTTATAGCTTTACCCTCAACTAATACAGGTTCAAATGCTTGAATACCTAAACGGTGAAGTGTAGGAGCACGGTTAAGCATAACAGGATGTTCTTTGATAACTTCTTCTAATACATCCCATACATCAGATTCTAATCTTTCAACCATTTTTTTAGCTGATTTGATATTATGAGCTAAACCATCACTAACTAATTTTTTCATCACAAATGGTTTAAATAGTTCAATTGCCATTTCTTTTGGTAAACCACACTGGAATATCTTAAGTTCAGGACCTACAACAATAACTGAACGTCCAGAGTAGTCAACACGTTTACCCAGCAAGTTTTGTCTAAAACGTCCTTGTTTACCTTTTAACATATCAGATAATGATTTTAGAGGTCTATTACCTGGTCCTGTTACTGGTCTACCTCTTCTACCATTATCTATAAGTGCATCTACTGATTCTTGAAGCATTCTTTTTTCATTACGTACAATAATGTCAGGCGCTCCAAGATCAAGTAATCTTTTAAGTCTATTATTTCTATTTATAACTCTTCTATACAAATCATTCAAATCAGACGTAGCGAATCTTCCTCCATCCAATTGAACCATTGGTCTAAGATCAGGGGGGATAACTGGAACAACTTCCATAATCATCCATTCTGGCTTATTATTGGATTTATAAAATGCATCTACTACTTCTAATCTTTTTATTATTCTAGCTCTTTTCTGTCCTGAAGATTCTCTTAGAGCTTTTCTTAATTCTACGGATTCTTTCTCTAATTCAATATTAGCTAATATCTCTTTTATGGATTCTGCTCCCATACCAGCTCTAAACTTATTACCGTATTTTTCATAAGCATCTCTATATTCTTTTTCTGTCAAGATTTGTTTGTATTGCAATCCTGTTTCACCAGGATCTATTACAATATATGATGCAAAGTATAATACTTTTTCAAGAGTTCTTGGAGATAAGTCAAGGATTAATCCCATTCTACTTGGAATTCCTTTAAAATACCATATGTGGGATACAGGCGCCGCTAATTCAATATGCCCCATTCTTTCTCTACGTACTTTGGATTTTGTTACCTCAACACCACAACGATCACATACTACACCTTTATATCGTATTTTTTTGTACTTACCGCAATGACACTCCCAGTCTTTGCTAGGTCCAAATATCTTTTCACAGAACAAACCATCTCTCTCAGGTTTTAACGTTCTATAGTTAATTGTTTCAGGTTTTTTTACTTCTCCCTTTGACCATTCCCTAATTCTTTCAGGAGATGCTAAGCCAATCTTAATAGCATCAAAGCTTACTGATTGCTCTATATTCTCGTTTGGCACTTTTGGACACTCCCTTCTTACTTATCATCGTCAAATAATGCTTTTTCATCTGATATTGTTAAATTCTCATCATCTATATCATCATAACTATCGTCTTCTATATCATCAAATAGTTCATCCGTTTCTGAAGTTTCTCTTTTACCAGCTCCACCATTTACAACATCTGAAGCAATATATTCATCTTCTTTTCCTTCTAAGTTGATAGATAAATCATCTACATCATCCATATTTTCCTTGATTTCTACTTCTGTAGCATCACTTCTAAGAATTTTAACATCAAGGGCTAAAGATTGTAATTCTTTTAATAATACTTTGAATGATTCTGGTATTCCTGGTTCTGGTATATTTTCACCTTTTATAATTGCTTCGTAAGTTTTTACACGTCCTACTACATCATCAGATTTTACTGTCAATATTTCTTGAAGTGTATAAGCAGCACCATATGCTTCTAATGCCCATACCTCCATCTCACCAAATCTCTGTCCACCAAATTGTGCTTTACCACCTAAAGGCTGTTGAGTTACTAATGAATAAGGTCCTGTTGATCTTGCATGAATCTTATCGTCAACTAAATGGTGAAGTTTAAGGTAATGCATATATCCTACAGTAACAGGATTATCAAAGTATTCTCCTGTTCTACCATCTTTCAAGTATATCTTACCATCTCTTGAAATTGGAACACCTGCCCACTCTTCACGGTGAGCTTTGTTTTCATCTAAATATTTTAGAACATCAGGTCGTAATAATTCTCCGTATTTAGAAGCAAATGTATCAAATTCTTCATTAACGTAATCATTAGCAAGCTCTAATGTATCCATGATATCGTCTTCGTTTGCTCCATCAAATACAGGTGTAGCAATCTTGAATCCAAGTGCTTTTGCAGCTAATCCTAAATGGACTTCTAGTACCTGTCCTATGTTCATACGGGATGGTACCCCTAATGGGTTAAGAACGATATCAAGTGGTCTACCGTTTGGCAAAAATGGCATATCTTCAACTGGTAAAATTCTAGAGATTACACCTTTGTTACCATGTCGTCCAGCCATCTTGTCACCAACTGAAATTTTTCTTTTTTGTGCTATATATGCTCTAACGGATTGATTTACTCCTGGTGGTAATTCATCTCCGTTCTCTCTTGTAAATACTTTTACATCAACTATAATACCAGTTTCTCCGTGTGGTACTCTTAGAGATGTGTCTCTAACTTCTCTGGCTTTTTCACCAAATATTGCTCTAAGAAGTCTTTCTTCTGCTGTTAGTTCGGTTTCACCTTTTGGTGTTACTTTACCTACTAATATATCGTTAGCACGTACTTCTGCTCCGATTCTTATGATACCTCTTTCATCTAGGTCTTTTAGAGCATCTTCTCCAACACCTGGTACATCTCTAGTAATCTCTTCAGGTCCAAGCTTAGTATCTCTTGCTTCTGCTTCGTATTCTTCTATATGAACTGATGTATAAACATCTTCTTTTACTAGATTTTCACTTAATAGAATAGCATCCTCAAAGTTATAACCTTCCCAAGTCATAAATCCGATTAAAGGATTTTTACCTAATGCTATTTCCCCGTGATCCGTTGATGGTCCGTCAGCTATGACTTCCAAGGCTTCAACTCTTTGACCTTTATTAACTATTGGTCTTTGGTTAATACATGTACCTTGGTTACTACGTGAAAACTTTTGTAGTTTGTAGATGTCTCGTTGTCCGTCATCTGTTTTAATAACTATTTTCTTGGATGCAACCCTTTCTACAACACCTTGTCGTCTAGCAATAATTACTACACCAGAGTCTATAGCTGCTTTATGCTCCATACCTGTACCTACAATTGAGGAATCTGTCATTAGTAATGGTACAGCTTGTCGTTGCATGTTAGATCCCATTAGCGCACGGTTGGCATCATCGTTTTCCAAGAATGGAATCATTGATGTTGCAACTGAGAATAACTGTTTTGGGGATACGTCCATTAAGTCAATGATGTTAGCATCCATCTCTAATATATCTTCTTTATGTCTACCTGTAACGTATTTGTGCAAGAAGTGGCCTTCTTCATCAAGTATTTCATTAGCTTGCGCTACTCTATAGTTTTCTTCTTCATCAGCTGTTACATAGATTACTTCATCTGTAACTACTGGAACTCCAGAAGATTTATCAATTTTTCTATAAGGTGCCTCAATAAATCCATATTCATTAATCCTTGCATAACAAGCTAAGGAGTTGATTAGTCCAATGTTAGGTCCTTCTGGTGTTTCTATAGGACACATTCTACCATAATGAGAGTGATGGACGTCACGAACCTCAAAACCTGCACGCTCTCTTGAAAGACCACCTGGTCCAAGAGCCGATAAACGTCTTTTATGAGTTAACTCAGCCAAAGGATTATTCTGGTCCATAAACTGTGACAACTGTGAACTACCAAAGAATTCTTTAATAGCTGCTGTAACAGGTCTAATATTTATTAGTGTCTGTGGTGATATTCCATCGCTATCTTGTATTGTCATTCTTTCTCTAACAACACGTTCTAGTCTAGACAAACCTATTCTAAACTGGTTTTGCAATAATTCACCTACGGCACGAATTCTTCTATTTCCTAAATGGTCAATGTCGTCTTTATTTCCTATACCATATTCTAAAGCAATGTTATAGTTAATTGAAGCTAATATATCTTCTTTAGTTATATGCTTAGGTATTAATTTGTGTATGTTTCTCTTAATAGCTTCTTTAATTTCTTCTATGTCATCGTATTCTTCTAATATTTCTTGTAATGCTTTGTAATATACTCTTTCATATACATCAAATTCTTTTGGATCTATATCTACATATTTAGTTATATCTACTGCTAGATTAGAGAGTACTTTTACTTTTCTGTCTTCAACAGTAACCCAAATATATGGTATAGCAGCATCTTGAATGTTATCTGCTATTTCTTCAGTAATTATGGTTCCAGCTTCTGCAATTACTTCACCAGTTGTTAAGTCAACAACTGATTCTGATAAAGGGAAGCCTTTAACTCTATTTTTTAGTGCTAATTTCTTATTAAATTTATATCGTCCTACTTTAGCCAAATCATATCTTCTAGGATCAAAAAACATTGTATTAATTAATGACTCAGCGCTTTCTACTGTTGGTGGTTCTCCCGGTCTTATACGCTTATAAATCTCAATTAATCCTTCTTCGTAAGACGTTGTTCCATCTTTTTCAATACTTGCAAGTATTTTAGGCTCTTCCCCGAATAAATCCACAATAGCTGCATCTGTTCCGATACCTAATGTTCTTATTAATACTGTTATTGGTACTTTTCTTGTTCTGTCAACGCGCACGTAAAAAATATCGTTAGAATCAGTTTCATATTCTAACCATGCACCTCTATTTGGAATTACTGTTGATGAGAATAATCTTTTACCAATCTTATCAAAATTAATTCCATAGTATATTCCAGGCGAACGAACTAATTGACTTACAATAACTCTCTCAGCACCATTAATAATAAATGTACCTGTTTCTGTCATTACAGGTAAGTCACCCATGAAAATTTCATGTTCATTAATTTCATCTTTTTCCTTATTAATCAGTCTGACTTTTACTTTTAACGGAGCTGCGTAAGTGGCATCTCTTTCTTTGCATTCTTCAATTGTGTACTTTAATTCTTTATTAAGTGAGAAGTCTATAAGTTCTAGTACCAAGTTCCCACTATAATCAGTAATAGGGGATATATCACGAAATACTTCCTTAAGTCCTTCTTTTAAAAACCATTGATAAGAGTTTTTTTGTACTTCTATTAAATTTGGCATGTCTAGGACTTCTTTTTTTCGGGAGTAACTCATTCTAAGGCCTCTCCCGATCTTCATAGGTCGAATTCTGTTTTTTTCCATGTACGTTTCACCCCTTGGCTAAATTTAAATTTATCTAAAAATACTATGATTTTTGGCTAAAAATTAATATAGTGCCAGTATCATCATGTATCATTAATCATCTTTTATATCATTGACATCTATTTAATTATTATTCATTTAGAATACTAAATGGTCTTATATCAGTTAAAATCAACTCTTTAGAGTTATTTTTCGGTTTCTATTATTTGTTAAGTTTTTTGTATACACGATTAATGAGCATACAACTCCACAATAATGCATTATCAAATGTTACCACACATTAGAATGTGTGTCAATAAGTTTTTGGATTTTTTTAGATTATTATTCTTCGAATTGAATTTGTACTTTTGAATGAATAAGTCTGTATCACTAGAAATTAATAAAAGCGACCTGAGCCGCAATTTAATTAGAATTAATGTAGAATAATAATTACACAATTTATTTACTTTTAAATTTTACTTCTTCTTATATAAAATAGTGACTTTTATAAATTTAGCCTCTAGCTTAGCTAGAGGCTTTAATTCATTATTATTTTAATGTTACAGATGCGCCTACTTCTTCTAACTTAGTTTTCATTTCTTCAGCTTGATCTTTAGCTACGCCTTCTTTAACATTTGTTGGAGCACCTTCAACTAATGCTTTTGCTTCTTTTAATCCTAAACCAGTAATCTCTCTTACTGCTTTGATTACTTTGATTTTTTGTGATCCTGCTGCTGTTAATTCAACATCAAAATCAGTTTTTTCTTCAGCTGCTGCTCCACCTGCTGCTCCAGGAGCTGCCATTACAACACCTGCTGCTGCTGATACACCAAATTCTTCTTCACACGCTGTTACTAATTCATTTAATTCTAATACTGATAATTCTTTAATAGCATCAATTATTTCTGCTGTAGTTAATTTTGCCATTATTATACACCTCCGAAATTTTTATATTATTCTTCTGTTTGTTCTTGGGCTTCTTCAACTTTTTCTTCTGCTTTATTAGCTGCTAATACTGCAGCTGTTTCAGCTCCTGTTTCTTCTGCCTTGTCAGCGATAGCTTTAACTGTACGAGCAAATGTTGAAATAGGTGATTGGAAGCTTCCAAGTAATTTAGCAAGTAATTCATCTCTTCCAGGTATTGAAGCTATTTTCTTAATACCTTCAAC
This sequence comes from Vallitalea maricola, assembly GCF_036985595.1. NCBI lineage: Bacteria > Bacillati > Bacillota > Clostridia > Lachnospirales > Vallitaleaceae > Vallitalea > Vallitalea maricola. Next base: position 31,813 of record NZ_BTPU01000037.1, read on the forward strand.
ATCATAATAAGTTCCTTCTACAACACCAGCTTTAAAATCAAGATTTTTAAAGTCTTTTGCTGCATTTTTAAGTATTCTAGGTCCAGCTGTAGGATCTTCATAACTTATTGCAATAGCACTAGGACCTTCTAAATGATCTTTTAACTCTTCAAAATCTGTACCTTTGAAGGCAAAATTCATCATTGTGTTTTTGTAAACTTTATAAAGAACATTTCCTTCTCTAAGGTCTTTACGTAGTTTTGTATCCTCTTCAACTGTTAAACCTCGATAATCAACAAGCACTATAGATGATGCTCCATCAAGTTTTGATTTAATTTCATCTACTATTGTTTGCTTTAATTCTACATTTGGCATCCTGTACACCTCCTTAAATTCAAAGTTACAGTTCTTAGTACGATTCTCATCGTATTATATTTAGTAAAAACATTATGTTTTGTACTTAATAAATAAAACCTCTTTGCCCATAGACAAAGAGGTTAACAATTCATATCAATCAACAATCAGAAGTAATTTCTAAATTGTTATTGTTTACTTGTAATACCTCGGTAGGTGGTTATCCTTTACACTAAATAATAGTACCTACTGTCTACGGTTAAGTTATCTCCAAAGAGATTAACGTATTATTTAATTTTCCAACGTATTATAACATCTACTAAATAGCTTGTCAACTATTTTTCTACAGATATTTTATCTCCGTTGATTTTAACTCCAGGTCCCATTGTAGAAGTTATTGCAACACTTCTCAAATATTGACCTTTGGCAGCCGATGGCTTAGCCTTTATAATTGCGCTCATTAAAGTGTGGAAGTTGTCCATAATCTTTTCTGTTCCAAATGATACTTTTCCGATTGGAACGTGAATAATATTTGTTTTATCTAATCTATACTCAATTTTACCTGCTTTTATATCCTTAATAGCTTTTGCAACGTCCATTGTTACTGTTCCAGCTTTTGGATTTGGCATTAATCCTTTTGGACCAAGTATACGTCCAAGTCTACCTACAACTGCCATCATATCAGGTGTTGCTACTACAACATCAAAGTCTAACCAACCTTCATTTTGAATCTTAGGAATTAATTCATTCCCTCCAACAAAATCTGCTCCTGCTTCTTCTGCTTCTGTAATTTTCTCACCTTTAGCAAATACTAATACTCTAACTGATTTACCTGTTCCATGTGGAAGTACAACAGCTCCACGTACTTGTTGGTCAGCATGACGGCTGTCTACACCTAATTTAATATGACACTCAATAGTTTCGTCAAATTTAGCACTAGCTGTTTTTACAACAATGTCAGCTGCTTCTTGTGGATCGTATAGTGTTGTTCTATCGACTAATTTAGCAGCCTCTTTATATCTTTTTCCTCTTTTCATTTCATTAACCTCCTTGTGGTAATATCGGGAGCAACCCTCCCACAGTGTGAATTTTGTAGTAACACTGTCTATTCTACAACAATTCCCATGCTTCTTGCAGTTCCTGCAATCATACTCATAGCTGATTCAATAGAACTAGCATTTAAATCTTTCATTTTTAATTCTGCAATTTTTTGAACTTCTTCTTTAGAAATTGTAGCTACTTTTGTTTTATTAGGAACTCCTGAACCAGAGTCTATTTTACAAGCTTTTTTAAGTAATACAGCTGCTGGTGGAGTCTTAGTGATAAAACTAAAACTTCTATCTTGATATACAGTAATTACTACTGGAATAATCATTCCTGCTTGATCAGCTGTTTTAGCGTTAAATTCTTTTGTAAATTGCATTATGTTTACACCATGTTGTCCTAGTGCTGGACCTACTGGTGGTGCTGGTGTAGCTTTACCAGCTGGAATTTGTAATTTTATCATTCCTGTAACTTTCTTAGCCATTAAGGGCACCTCCTGAATTTTGTGGTATTTAACGGGATTTCCCTCCCACTAGCATGAACAAACGTAGTTCACACTATAAAACCATAATAAATTAAATTTTTTCCATTTTTGTAAAGTCTAATTCTACTGGTGTTTCTCTACCAAATATTGAAAGATTAACTATTACGGTACGTTTATGCTCATGAATTTCCTTAACAATACCTACAGATCCTTCAAAAGGTCCTTCAGTAACTTTAACGGAATCACCAGTCTCTACCTCAATGTTAACAACCTCAATATCAATACCCATATTTTTTATCTCTTCTTCAGATAATGGTACAGGTTTTGATCCAGGTCCAACAAATCCAGTAACACCTCTAGTGTTTCTTACAACGTACCAAGTATCGTCGTTCATGACCATCTTAATGATAACGTATCCTGGAAATGTTTTTTTCTCTACTTCTTTTTTATTTCCATTCTTTTCTTCTACAACTTTGTATAGTGGTACAATTACCTCTAATATTTGGTCATGTAATTTTCTGTTATCAACTAATTTTTCAATATTAGCTTTAACTTTGTTCTCATACCCTGAATAAGTATGCACAACAAACCATTTAGCTTCTTCTGCCATAGAACCATCCTTCTTTACTTATTTCACTTGGATTATAATAAAATTATAATCTCTACATACTTGAAGAGTATACCAATTTTTCTAATAAATATACCCTACTCCTGCTTGAAACAATAGGTCTATTACAGTAATTATAGCTCCAACCACTAATGAAACAAATATTACGGTAACTGTTTGTTTTGCTAATGTTGTTCTATCAGGCCATATGATTTTTTTAAATTCGCCTTTTAAACCTTTAAAAAAGCTTTTCTTTTTAACAACTTTGGCTTCACCCATGTTTTCACTTCCTTTGTGCAAATTATTGCAGAAAATTACTTAGTTTCTTTATGAAGAGTATGTTTTCTACAGAATCTGCAGTATTTTTTTGTTTCTTGTCTTTCTGGATGTAATCTTTTCTCTTTTGTTGTGTTGTAATTTCTTTGCTTGCATTCAGTACATTCTAAAGTTATTTTGACACGCACAACTTCCACCTCCACTTGTCTATAAGTTTAGAGAATTGCATATTATTTTACGGCATAAAAAAAAGAGCCCTACAAATATGCGTATATAATATATCATATTGTGGGTTCTACTGTCAAGGTTTTCGAAAGAATTTTATTATTATAGTAATATTTCTATGACCCTGAGCTTATTTTACTTTTTTTGATCCAAGAAGTAAGATTTATCTTTAAAAGAGTTATTCATGTTCTTATAATAGTTTGTTGCCGTTTTCTTACTCTTTTTGAAAGTTTTTATCTCTCTTTTTTTGTTATTGAAATGTTCTTCTATTATTACTTTATTCTTTTCTTCCAATACTTGTATATCAATACCTATTTCAGATACACTAGTTATTTTATTCTTTAGTAATTTTATTTTGTCTTTATATAGGTAAACATTTCCTTCAAGCTCTTTTGATACTCTATCAAATGTTGACTGAAAACCTGAGTCTAAAATCGCTATCTCGTCTATATATTTTTGCTTTTCAGCCATAAACTCATTAAATTCTTCTAGATCAAACTTATTATTATTAACGTATTCACTTTGTTTTCTAGTAACTTCATAGATGTTTCTGAGAACATCTGACTTCTTATCCAACGAATCTAATAATATATTAAGATAGGTGTTAATATCCAACATGCAAATACCTCTTTTCTACTTATATAAGTAAATGTTGATCAAGTTAATTAGAGCCTAATATCTATATTAGCTCCTATATGTGGATTGACTGATGTTTCTAGTGAAGCAGATTGTATAAGCTGATCCAACGCTTGTCCCTGCTGTTTTACCATATCCATACCCATCTTACTTAATGAAATATTAACTTGAGACATAATTTTCCCTTGTGACAAAGATGTTGATAGTGCTGCTATATCCATAGTATCACTTCACTCCTTTATTCTGTAACGTTAGTTGTGTCTTTATTTTTAGGAATCTTTGCAAGCTTCATAGCTTCTTTCCAAGTATCACGAAGTTCTCTTAGGAAACCTAAAACTTCTTCTAATACTTCTTTGTCTTTAGTTATATTTGCTTCTACTAGCCTATCATTTATGTAGTCATACATTTTTTTAAAACTTTCTGCTACTGGATATTTTTCATCTAATGTAATAACAAATTCTTCTATAATATCTTCCACTCTATTAATATAATTATGAGCTTTTTCTATTTCATTATTATCTAGAGATACTATAGCTTGATTGCAGAATTTTATTGCACCGTTATATAGCATTAGTGTTAGTTCTTGTGGGGAAGCCGTTAAGATCGAGTTATTTTGGTATTTGTTATATCCAGTATTTGTTATCATTGAGACCCTCCTCCTAACATTGATGCTAGTGATGCACTTTGGCTGTTCATCATTTGAATTGCTTTTTCCATGGCAGTGAATTGTCTGTAATATCTTTCTTCTATGTCAGCTAACTTGTCCTCTAATACAGTTATTCTATCTTTGTAATCATCTATTTGATTGTCCATTTGTTTATCATTAAAGAAAGTGAATGCACTACTTATCTCTGTTGATTTCATTTTTTCTTGCATTTTTGAGTACAGTTCATCCCCTATTGCATTTAATAAATCAGCTACTTGTTCTGGATCTTTCTCAATTGCTTCTTTTAATTTATTTGTTTTAGCAGCATATAGTGGATCATCTCCATCTCCATCAATATGTAAAAGACCTTTCTCAGTATAATTTCCTGTTACAATTCCTAAATCAGATAAAAATCGATATTCAAGACCTGATGTATCCACCCCACTACTACTTCCAACAATACTTCTCATGGAATCTACTAAACTAGTTAGAATATCATCTCTTCTTAATAATGAATCTTTAATCTTTTGTTCCCATAATTTTATATCATCTTCAGACATTGCTTGCTTTTCTTCTTGAGTAAGAGGTTCATATCCTACAACTCTATCCGCACCAAGTTTTTCATTAATTTCAACAATAATTTTATTATATTCAGTTATGAAATCTTTTACATTGTCATACATAGCTTGTGTATCTTGATTAACAGTTATATTAGCATCACCTTTTGCTTTTAAGGTTAGAGTAAGACCATTAACAGTTATTTCATTACTATCAGATACTAATTCTGTTTCATTGTAGGTAAATATAGAATTTTCTCCATCAGTACCTACTTTACCTTCTAATCCTAAGGCTTTAATTAAATCGGTATCTCCACCTACTTGAATCTTAACATCATCACCTTGATTCTTACTTGACATCATTACTCGGTCAAAATTACTATCAAATGAAATATTAACGTCTTCAACAGCTTTTTTAATATTATATACTATTTGAGCCATTGTATCATCTTTGCCTATAGTTATCTCTACTGGTGTTCCACCGTTTTTGGTTGTAATATTAATCTTTTTTTCAGTAGCTGCACCAAAATCCAATAATTCACTTATTTTAGTTGATGATTCTACATCTATGTCATTATTATCCTTATCTTTTGTTATTTTATCTCCTGTTAGGAAAGAACCCTTTGCAAGTTGAGTTATAGTAACTGTATGAGTTCCCTCTGCAGCGTTTACATTAGCTTTAGCAGAAATAATGGAGTCATTAGAAGATACTGTAGTCTTTTCCATGAATGTTCCTTTAGATCTTAAGTTATAAACTTGTTTAGTATAGAAAGAATATAGTTTTTTATTCATTTCTTTCCAGATATCTTTTCTCCATTCAAGTTTTGTCTTCTGTTTTTTTACTTTGTCTACCTTCATTCTTTCTGCTTTCATTAGTTCTTTTATAATTTTGTCTGTTTCAAGTCCTGAAGCTAATCCTGAAAATCTTACTGCCATATTAATCACTCCTTATCTTTTCTCATCAACAAAAATCCCAGCCATTTCCCATAACTTTGCAACCATATCTAATATTTTTTCAGATGGAATCTCTCTTATAACAGAATCATCTTCTGTATTAATTACTTTAACCATAATTTGTTTTGTTTTTTCATGTATAGAAAATTTTAATCTTCGGTCATATACTTTAAAGTGTTTATTAGCCTTTTCTATAGCTTCTATTACTTCATGTTCTTCAATTTGTTGTTTACTGTCAATATTTATTGGCACATCACGAGCAATTTCATCCTTAACTTTTTCTACTTTTACAGATGAACTGACTTCCTTTTTCATATCAACTTGAGAGTTTGAATTATACATATTTGCGGTATTACATTCAATTCTCATTATTAAAAACCTCCTTATTTAATGTTCTCATCTGTATAATATATCGTAAGTTTAATGTAATAACTTAACAGTTTTATCAGTTAATTGCATAGAAAAATATTTCGTCCTTAAGAAAAGTACTGTTTAAAGTTCTTTAATATATATTGGATTTGCTTATCTCCAATTCCTGGCCAAACTCCAATCCAAAAAGTATTCTTCATAATCATATCTGTGTTTTTCAATTCTGTAGCAACTCTATACTCCACTTTATTTTCTGTAAATAATGGTTGTTTTAATATATTACCCGCAAATAGCAATCTTGTACCAACTTTGTTCTCCTCTAAAAATTGTATAAGAGAATTTCTAGTATATTTATTATTCTCCTTAATCGTTATAGGAAATCCAAACCAACTTGGTTCAGTGTTCTTTGTAGGTTCTGGTAGAATTAAAAATCCATTTAGGTCTTTTAACCCTTCATATATTTTACAAAAATTATTTTTTCTCTTTTCAATAAATGCTGGTAATTTCTTTAGCTGTGATACACCTATAGCAGCTTGCATATCTGTAACCTTAAGATTATAGCCAAAATGAGAATATACATATTTGTGATCATATCCCATTGGAAGCTCTCCATGCTGTTGCGTAAATCTATGTCCACAACAATTATCCTTTCCTGGAGGACATATACAATCTCTTCCCCAATCTCTAATAGAACGAATTATATTATGTAACTGTATATCATTAGTAACTACAGCTCCTCCTTCACCCATTGTTATATGATGCGCAGGATAAAAGCTATATGTAGATATGTGTCCAAAGGTTCCTGTATATTTACCATCGTATTTAGAACCTAACGCATCACAATTATCTTCAATAATCCATAAATCATGTTTCTTTGCAAACTCAATTATCTTGTTTAAATCAAAAGGATTTCCTAATGTATGTGCTACAATTATGGCTCTTGTTTTTTCAGATAATGCTTTTTCTAAATCATTAACTTTAATATTATATGTTCTCAGTTCTACATCTACGAATACAGGAATTAATCCATTCTGTATAATTGGTGCTACAGTAGTTGGAAAACCCGCAGCAACAGTTATTACTTCATCACCCTTTTTTAATCTTCTCTTACCCAATTTATGTGAAGTCAGAGCTGATACAGCTAATAAATTTGCAGAGGAGCCAGAATTTACAAGAGATGTATATTTTACTCCTAAGAACTTAGATAATTCTTTTTCAAATTTATCTCCGTATCTTCCAGATGTTAACCACATATCAAGAGATGCATCAATTAAATTAGTTAAATCACACTCATCTACAACTTTTCCTGAAGCTGGTATATAAGTCTTCCCAGAAATAAACTCTGTTCTTTGTTGATCTTGTTTGTAATAATCTACAACCTTTTCAAATATTTGTGCTCTATCAATCATTTTCCTCACTCCATGTTAGCCCTTGTTTCTTTGCTTCTTTTTCATAATCTTCTATCTGTCTTAAAGTATATTCATATATATTTTTATTACCATTTACATAATAATGTTCATACCATTTAATTGTATATTCAAGAGCTTTATTTACTGTATACACAGGTCTCCATTTTAAATAAGTATTGACTTTACTTATATCAAGTTTTAAGAGATTTGCTTCATGGGGATTATCCCCTTTATCTATTTCTATAGTTCCCTTACCCCAAACGTCTATGGCAGATTTTAATATATCCTCTACAGTTAAAACATCACTATCTTTCGGTCCAAAATTCCAAGCACTACTATAAGTTTCTCTATTATCTAACATTAATGCTCCAATCCATAAGTATCCTGATAATGGTTCTAGGACGTGTTGCCAAGGTCTTGTAGCGTAAGGATTTCTTATTCTTATAGATTTATCTTTAGTGACTGCTCTAACAAAATCAGGTATTAATCTATCTTCTGCCCAATCACCACCACCAATTACATTTCCTGCTCTAGCAGTTGATAATGCTATACCTCTTTCATTAAAAAAACTATTTCTGTATGCAGATACAATAAGTTCTACGCAACCTTTACTAGAACTATAAGGATCATATCCACCCATAGAATCATTTTCTCGATATCCATAAGGCCATTCCTTATTTTCATAGCATTTATCTGTGGTGACCACAACTACTGATTTAACACTATCTGTATTTTTAGCAGCTTCTAGTAAATTAACTGTTCCCATGATATTTGTTTCATATGTTTCAATAGGGCATTTATAAGATTGTCTTACTAAAGGTTGAGCTGCTAAATGAAAAACTATATCTGGTTTATGTTTTTGAAATTGAGTTAGTAAAAAATTGTAGTCTCTAACATCACCTATTATATTTGTAATTTTATCTTCTAAATTACATATGTTAAACATAGATGGATTTGTCGCAGGCTCTAAGGAATATCCTATTACGTTTGCGCCTAATCTTTGAAGCCATATAGAGAGCCAAGTACCTTTAAAACCTGTTGCACCTGTTATAAGAACATTTTTATTCTTATAGTTGTTTTTAAAAACCATTAATTAATCGCTCCTTAAAAGCTTTTTAAAATCATCCATTGTCCTGATTCTATTACATCATTAAATTTTAATTTTATTACATCTTTTAATTCTTTCTGTTGTATTTTAATCGCTAATATTCCATCTTCAACAATGTTATTTTTTAACTTATCTAAAATCTTTAAAGGATTTTCATATGTTTCAAATTTACTTTCTATTATAATATACTTAAATTTTTCATTACTAAAAAAGCTATTTAAATCTTCAATAGAAGGTACATATTCTGCTATATCAGATACACCCTTCAAATCTTGAATATAACAATGTTCATCAGTTATATTATAAATTTTAACTTTTAAATTATGTACATTTTCTTTAATACTTTCTTTTACTTTAAGAGGATTACTTCCAATTCCGCAATTAATACCTAAAACATTTAAATCGTTAATTTCATTACAAGGTAAATATTTAAATAAATCTGGTTCCCAACAAAATCCAACTCCCCATGGATCTATTCCAAAAATTTCAAGGAACTCTTTTCTTCCATCTAAATAATAGGCATTAAATCCCTTATTACCATTATTATCTACATATTTTGATATATCATTTTTCAAAGTTATACTTCCAAAATGATAACAATATGCATCTTTTGCCAACATCATTTTATACCCATTTCGCCTTAATAAAAATGATAACTTGTCATCAGGGAATGACATATTTTTAAATGTGTGCAAATAACCTCCCCAACCTATACCATTCATAGAAAAAAAAACTTTACTTCTTTTTAAATCTATAGGATTACATAGCTTTGCTCTTTGCTCCCATCTAAATTTATCCCTTTTATTATTTTGTAATGCAAAATTATACATTTCGTCAATCGATTTATAATCTGAAAATATTTGTTGTAGATTGCTAATGTTAGGAGTACTTGGAACTACCCAAGCAATACTATTATCACTTTCCATACATGCAATCATGTTTTGTATTGTATTGTTGGCTATTAATACATCATTACTTACTGATAAAACATATTTTCCTTCTACAATTCTATAAACTGCACTTAATCCAACACCATTTTTACAAATATCAAGTTGTTTTGTAGGACTAATTGATTCAAAATATTCTTTTGTACCATCTGACGATCCATGATTTACAAGAATCAATTCATAGGTTAAACCTTTAGGAATATTTTTTAACAAACTATCTATACATAATTTTGTATAATCTAATTTATTGTATCCAGTAATAATTATAGAAATATCATATTTATATGATTGCATCTCCTCAGACCTATCAATAAATTTATTTGAACACATATTGATCATTTCATTAGAATAATAATCAATCATTTTAGTTTTATTTGGATAAATACAACTAAAAAAATAGAGTTTTAGCTTCATATCTATCAATAGAGGTATAACTTCAAATTCTATTTTTTCACTCATTCTAAGCGATCTTGATGTATATAATAATTTTAATCTATTGAAAGAATAAATAATATTTTCACACATAATATCCATCTTATATACATTTTCGCTATTTTTCAACATCAATATTTCATCATATATAGCATTTAATGAATCCACCATATCTTTAAAAATTATTTCAAACTCAAAATAATTGTGTTCAACATATACTTTATTTAGATATTCAGAGGCTTCAATTAAGGTATCAACAATTTCAAGTATTTTAGAAATTATTATTTTATTTTTAATCATGGCAACTCCTTATATAATTGTTTATTTTATTATTTTATATTCATTTCCAAAACAAAGGCAATAATATTTTTGATTTCTTGAATTCCTAAATAACTCTCTAGCTTCAATACAAGATGAATTACCTGTAGCAATAATACACACCTCATTATAATTATCTATTTGGTCTAATCTTTCTGATACCAAACCATGAAAATTAATATCTCTATATTTATCAAAAACTGCTACTAACTGTGCATTAGGAAAATTCTTTAAAATATATTCATAAACTAAATCAGTAATTTGTGTTACACCCCAGAATGCATATTTTATATTTTCTTTCTTATTCCAATATTTATCTGCATGTTTTTTTATATTTTCAGTATAAAAAAGTACATATTCTTTTTTATCTCTATTTTCATAAAAACTACTTATCATGTACAATTCATTATATTTACTATATGTTTCTTTAATACGCTTAGCTGAAGTTTCTAGAATACATTTTTTCATATCTTCAAAATTTATTGAAGCAGGATTCCAATTTATTTCTTCATATTCTTGTTCAGATTTAAAATCAATTAACTTTTCTATCCATGAAAAGGTGTAACTAAATTTATCTTTAACAAAAATTACTGGTATACCCATAGCCATGCATGGGGACGCACAATGAAGTCGTGAAGTTACAACTAAAGCAGCTTCCTCTTTATACTTATTTAATCTATTTTTAGTAAATTTATCTATTTTTATACCTTCAATAGAATTATCTATATTTCCATAATATTGATGTGTTAGATATTCTACATTATTTAATAAATCCTTAGGTATGTAGTTATATAAACTTTTAGGAATATCTACCAAAAATACTTTATTCATTTTTTCAGGATTGAATTCTCTTTTAGGAAATGTTGCTGTTAAACAACCATTTAAATATGCTGGGATGTTTACTTGTCTAAACAAGTTTAATGTATATTCATCTCTACATCCAATAGGAGCATATTGTCTCAAATATTCTAACTCTTCTTGTGAAAAATTAAGACTAATACAGCTTATACCAATAAACACAGGTATAATTTTCGGCGAAAATCTTAACTGTCTTTTTCCGTAATCAGAATTAAATAATATAAAATTCAAAGGTAAAATTACATATTCCCCTTCATAACTATCCAAATCATAATATTCAATTCTAATAATCTCTTCTTCTTTTATTCCCATATGTCTATATAAATTATCTACAGCCAATATTTGCATATAATCTCCAATGTTAATAACTCTTTCAGATTTAATACCCTTTTTGGAAGTATAAACATTTCCTCTGAAATGGTCTAGATTAGCATATCTCATATTGAATCTCCTTTAAAATATATATTATAAAAAACTACATTTTTTTATTTAAATTTATCAATAGAAACTCCCGTTAAGTCATCTTCTGGTTGATCTCTTAAAGGTATTTCACAATTTTTACAGCTATTATTTAAGTATCTTTTGTTTTCTAACTGCATTTTTCTAAATTCATATAGTTTCTTTCCATTCCATATTTCTTCTAATGTATTTTCCATTATATTACCTACCTTTGTTGCTCTTAGCCAATCTGCACAGCATACAACTACATCTCCATTACTTTTTACAGTTAAATGATCAAAAGGATATCTACATGGTTTGTATCTTTTAAAATAGTATAAATCATGAATATTTTTATTGACTTCTAAACTATTTTCACCATACAAGTTTTTTAAAACATCTTCACCAAAATTTGAATTCATTGGTTTATCTATAAAAACTTCATCTACAATATCTTGATAATTTTCTATAAATATCTTGTTTTCTTCATCATTATATGTATCAATAATTTTAGCTTGTATAAAAGGTTTAACAGAGTTAAGTTTATCTTTAATTTGTTTCAATTCACAAACATTATGTCTTATAGTTGATGGTGTTATATTTGATCTTGTAATGTGTTCATTTTTTTCTTTTATAACAGAATAAATAGAAATTCTTAGATAATCTAATCCATATTGAATCAATTCTTTAGATATTTGTTTATTTAACAAACTTCCATTAGTAGTAATTTCTATAACTTCACTTAAATTTTCTTCTTTAAGTTTTTTAACCATTTTACATATATTTTTATTTAATAAAGGCTCGCCCATTGAATATAATTTTATAACCTTCAATTTTGAATTTCCCCATTGTTTAAGGTCTTCTACAATTTTATTAAAACATTGATTATTCATATTCAATAACGGACCAGCCATTTTCTTATAATTTTCAGAACTATGATGGCACATAACACATTTAAAATTACATAAATTTGATGGTTCAATTGATATACAAAATGGTTTTTCCAAAGGTAAAACATCCTTTAATACAGTCCTATTATTTTTATACTTTGCCGAAAAAGGTTTTAATTCATTAGACATGTTATCATTCTCCTTTATTAATATCTAATACACTAATTGTTTGATTATATTTCTATGTTTATTTTGATGTAAAAAGAAATAATTTGTTTCTATTGTATTTTCATTAATAGTTTTTATTTGTTTTAATTGTTTATTTTTTATTATAAAACATTCATAATCTATGTCGCTAAAGAAATCTATTATTTTATTAGGGTGGTATCCAAATTTAGCAGACCACTTTCTTAACATTTCAGAAAAAATAACAGGTTTAAATCTTTTAATAGTATCTAAACCTCCTTGATATACAAACAGTTCAGAACCTTCAACATCACATTTAATGAAATCCAATTTTTTAATATTATTATCAGTTATGAATGTATCCATTTTTTTTACCTTACATTTAACTTTTTCTGTCAATTCATTTTGTCTTATATCTATAATAGAAGAGGCTCCTGATTCAATCTTATTATAAAAAAATTCTAATATTTTATCATCATTATAAAATCCTAAGTTATATATATTTTGCGTCATTAGACCATTAAGTTCTAAATTTCTTTTTAATTGGTTACAGGTTTTGTTAATAGGTTCGAATGAATACACCATACTATTTTTTATATTTTTCAAGATATTAATTGTATACCATCCTAAATTTGCTCCGACATCAAATATAACACTATTATCTTCAAGCATATTTATTATTTTTAATGATATTTCTAGTTCTTCTTGTTCATAATTTCCATTATTTAAAATACTAACTATAACTGCACCAGCATCCGTTTCATTTAACTTCATTTTTAATTCATGATTATAGTTATTTATCGTTATAATTACTTCTTCTTTACCAATATCTATATTTTGGACTATACTTGACTGTAATAATTTTGTATAATCTATTAATATTTCATGCATCTTAAATAACCTTTGGCTATATTGTTTTTTGTTTAATTTCCCATTATTATAATCTTCCATTATTTCTTGCAACATTTAATCACTTCCTATAATTATTATAAAAACTTTCTACCGTTCTTTTAAAACCTTCATCTATACTTATTTTAGGAATCCATCCTAATTTATTAATTTTATTACTATCTAGTACTGTTAGACCTAGATTATTACTTTTATTAGTAGCTTGATTCATATCTTTACTAATTATTTTCAGCTTTTTTTCCTTAAATATTTTATTGACTAAAATATCTGCTAATTCATTAATTGATACATAACAGTTATTATTTACAACATTGTATGCTTCACCAGAATTACCTTTAAATAAAACTAGGTTAAAAGCAACAATCGCATCAGAAATATAACAAAATGGTCTTTTAGCTTTTCCGTTACTTCTAATAATTAAATTCTCGTCATTTATTATATTTCTTACAAAATCTGAGAACACTCGACCATCGTATAAATTTATTCCTGGCCCATAAGTGTGACCTATTCTAACTATTTTTGTTGGTATACCAAATTGTTTATAAAAACAATAGCACATATTTTCTCCCATCTTTTTTCCTTCAGCATAACAACTGTTAGTATTTAATGGATTTAATGAATAATATTGATTTTCTTTTACTGGTTCAGTAGCACAACTAATATCTCCATAAACAGCTCCACTACTAAAAAACAAAAAACTTTTAATTTTTTTTCTTTTTGCAAAGTTCAACAAATTAAATGTTCCTATAGTATTAGCACTTAATGTTCCAACCGGATCAATTTTAAAACTTTTCGTATTAGCTTGACTAGCAGCATGAATAATATAATCAATTTTATCATCTATATAAATATCATCTTCAACATTTTGTATAATAATTTCAAAGTATTTTTTATCAATATATTTACTAAATTTCTTTTTTAAATCTATTTCATTCCTTGATAATGCAAATATTTTACAGTAATCTTCATCCAAAATATTATTATTTATGTACATTAATAATTCAACCATATATCTTCCTAAAAGCCCATTTGCTCCTGTTATTAAAAATGTATTTCCTTTGAACATTTCAACATCTATATATTTTATAATATATTCCATATCTTCTAATATAATATCATTCATAATATACTCTCCAATTATATAATATTACATAAGTTTTTTAATGCCCTATTCTCAGGTATAGCGTATAAAACAGTGTCCCAACAGTCTCCAGTATATTGCCTTAAATAAAAGCTATATTGGTTATTCATAGAATAAATTAATAAAGGTATTTCCCATAAGTCACTTTGATTATGATATACACTAATTGCTAATATAGGTTTAAAATTTTTAATAACTTTCTTAGCACCTAATAGAGCTTTAAATTCAAATCCTTCGATATCCATCTTAATTATTGTAGGTGGATCGTATTTCTTTGTCTTAACAAAATCATTTATTGTTATACTTTTTACTTTACAGTTACCTTCTTTCACTATTAATGAACTTTCATCATTATTGGATTGGAATAATAAAGCACCATCCTTATCTCCAACTGCACATTCAAAAACATTTACTCTTTTCTTAAATTCATCATCTTTTGTACTAACAAATCTAATAATCTTTTTATAATTATTTGGATCTGGCTCAAATGCTATTATCTTTGTAAAACGATTTTTGCTTTCTTTAATAATCTGTTTAATGGTATCCCCATCATAAGCTCCACAATCATATATAATATCATCGTCTTTTAATTTGTATATATCATGCTCAAAATACTGAGGATAGTCAACTTTTATAAATTCATCCCAGTTATTATGGTAGAGTCTCCATTTTATTTGATTATAGTATTCTTTTTGAGATTTTATGTCTTTAAGTAAATCAAATGCTTTTAAAATTTTATCTTTTTCATCAATAATTTTGCTAGGTATATCTAAACAATAATGAGGTAAAAATACACTTGGATATTGATTATATAATTTTGTTATGTCAACGACATTTTTAAAACCTAAGTTATTCAAATTATTTATAATAGTTTTAACACGTGCTTTCTCACCATAAGAAGCGCTCCATATAGATATGACTACTAGAACATCATTACCATATGATTCTATTAATTGATTTATACTTAATACCTCAATACCTTTCTTAAATAATCTACTTTGGCTTGGGCTACTATCTCCAATAGCTAATGGCTTAATACCCAAAGTAGTTAATCCTTCCAATGTTTTTTCGCCTAATAAGCCAGCACCATATAAAATAAATGGTTCTTTATCAAACTCATATTTTTTTAAATTACAAGTTTTAGTTAAAAGCGTAAGTAATTTATGGGAGTAGATCTTTTCGCTACTTTTCATATAAAAATTTATACTCCTTTCAATGTTTAATTAGATATTCGTATATAATTAAGTATATCTTTAAGACAATTAATTGTTAAACAAGCTCCCTCTTCTACCAAATCTTTATTCTTCCCATATCCATAATTAACACCTATACATTTAATATCGTTATATTTTGCTGCAATAACATCTTCACATCTATCTCCTACCATTATAGTCTCTTCTTGAATTAAATCATGTTTATTAATCAATCTTTCTATCCTATTTGCTTTATTGATATCTTTACCATTAATTACTATCCCAGATATATCTTTAAAATAATTTTTTATCTGTAATTTTTCTGTTATATCTATGACAAATATATGTGGTTTTGAAGTAACTATATATAAATTAATATCTTTCTTAAAAAGATTTATAAGTGTTTCACTAACCCCTGGATACAATTCTAATTCTTTTAAACCATCATTTGAATATCTTTCTCTAAAATAATTAGTACAATTTATTATTAATTCTTCATCATTTGTTTTTAACAATATCTTTAGCATTTTAGTAAGTGGTGGTCCTATTATTCCTTTAATTTCTTGATCAGTAACCCTAGGAATATTTAATTTATCAAATGCATAATGCATTGATTTTATTATTCCTTCACTGGTATCTACTAATGTACCATCAAAGTCAAAAATTATATTATTAATCATCATATTAGCTCCTAATTATACAACATATTATTTTTAAATTCTTCTTCTTCTAAAAATGGCCATAAATCTTCCATAGGCTTTGTAACCATAGAACCATTTGGTAATTTAACTGATTTTACTCTTGGCATTGTCTGTTGTAAAGGATTTATCATTAAATCACATATAACTGGTCCATCAATATTTAATACTTCAGCAACTTTTTCTTTTAGCTCTGAATTGTCATTAATTCTTATATTTCTTATATTATAAGCATCGGCTACTTTACATATATCTGGTAATGAGACCTCACTATTTTTCTCACTTCCAACATAAAAGCTATCAAAATAATTTCTTTGCATATTTGTAATAGCAGCATAACCATCATTATTGAAAATAAATATTTTTAATGGCAAATTATGCCTTCGTAGAGTTTCTATCTCTTGAATATTAAATTGGAAACCTCCATCACCATTAATACAAATAGTCCTTTTTTTATTACTAGCTATACATGCCGCTATACTAGCCGGAAGTCCAAATCCCATTGCACCAAATCCTTCATTATTGAATAATCTTTGTCCTTTTTTTATTTTAAAAGCTTGCATTGTTATTTCACTACAACTTCCTGAACTACCTGGAACAATTATATCTTTTTCATTTAGTAATGTACTTAACACTTCTATAAAACAGTAAGGATTAACATATTCTTTTTGATTCCAATATTGATCTAGTATAACTGGATATTTATGTTTTATTAAATTACAATATTTTAGCCATTCTTTTCTATCTACATCCTTAATCTTACTTACATTTGACAATAATTCTTTAATAAATATCTTAGCATCACTTACTAGTTTTATCTCTAGCTGCATGTTCATTTTATTTATTTCATTACTATCTATATCAATCATAACTTTTTTTGCAGCTTTAGCAAAATTTTTATGATTATAAGCTGTTTGCCCAAGATCTAATCTAGCCCCTATGACTACCAATAAATCACAATTCTGTTGAATAAAATTTGCTGCTCTTTGCCCAATAGCACCAGGTCTCCCATAATAATTAGTATCATTTTCATCAAAAAAATCAATTGCCTTCCATGTTGTTAATACAGGTATATTTAATAAATTAACTAATTTTAAAAACTCCTGTTCTGCATTAGCTAATCTTATTCCGTTACCTGCCAAAATACATGGTCTCTTAGAATCGTTTAATAAAGTTACTAGTTTATCTAATTTATTAGATGTGAGTTTATCATCGTGTATTTTGGCTTGAGGTTTATATTCTATTAAAGTACTTTCATCAATCATACTGGCTTGTATATCTAATGGTATATCAATCCAAACTGGACCAGGTCTACCTTCCTTAGCAAGATAAATAGCTTTTTCTAAATGATATTTAATCATCTTGGGATCTTCAACAGTAACCGCATATTTTGTAATAGGATTTACAATAGAAGTAATATTAATCTCTTGAAATCCCATTTGTCTAACACCATATTTTTTACCTAAGTCTTGTCTCTTAACTTGCCCTGATATAATAATACATGGTGTAGAGTCTACATAGGCTGCAGCTATACCTGTAATCGCATTAGTACTTCCTGGACCCGTAGTTACTAATCCTACTCCAATATGATTAGTGTATTGCCCATAAGCTTCTACTGCAATAGAAACTGCTTGTTCATTTAGATTGCATATATAATCTATTTTGTTAGATCTACCAATAGAATCTACTAAATGCATACATCCACCACCTGATATCATAAATAGGTGTTTAACTCCTAATTCTTCTAAAAATCTTACAACATACTCTGATAATTTTATCATAATAATACTCCTTTATATAAGCATTTCTTTAGTTATGTATACAGTAGTTTTTCTAGGATTAACAAAACCATTTGATGTATAATATGAATCATTAATAAAATGTGTTGTAGAAATTTCTTCAAAGACACACCCATTTGGGGAGCTAAAACTATGTTTAACACCACGTTCAATTACAATAGATTGTCCTGGCATTATTACATATTCTTTATTATTGAGATTGCAAATTAATTCACCATATAGAACATTAAATGTTTCTTCTTTCATTTTATGATAATGTTCCGGATGCTCTTGGTTAGGTAATGATACTAATACTTTCTTACAATATTCTCTATTAATGCAATTGATGATTGCTACACCTACTCTTTCAAATTGATCAACTCCATAATGATGTGATATCTCACATGTACTATTTAGAGGAATAATTACTCCACTTTTTTTTAAAATTTTAATTATCTTATTGACATTTTCTATGATTATGTTCTGTTTATTTATTTTTATTACATCGTTTATCATGATAGGTTTATCATTATCTATAAAATCCGTTGTGACTTGAAATTCATTATATTTAGAAAAATCATCCGCCAATACTTGCTTATCAATACTTGGAAACGCAAAATATACATCTTGTGCGTCTATCTTTTCACCTTTTACATATTTTCTTTTAACAAACGCACCTCGTTTAAGTGATAATAGTGAATCTTTTTCTTTCTGCCTAAAAGTATATCTTTTTCCCTGAATCCCACACATTTTATAAGCTTTTAACGCGCTCTCCAACCATTCTCTTACTTGGTCAGGAGTAGCTGAATATTTGTTTAACTTTAATTCACCACATTCAATACCTACATGTTTTTCAAAAATTTCCGCTCCTTTTCCTATTGCAACCTTAATCGGATCAATATCTGTTGGATCCTCATGAGTAGAAAATCCTATAACATTATCTTTAAATTTATATTTAAGCAAATCAATCTGATTTAATTGTAAATTATCACTTTTTGTTGGATATTCTGCAACACAATGCATTAAAGCAATTTCAATATTTCTATGTTTAAAGAATTGAACAACTCTTTCAATATCCTTTATATCAACACCAGCAGTTGAAGCAATCACAGGTTTATTGGCATTTGCTATTCGTTCTAATAAAGGCCAATCTTTGAAAGAGCAACTTGCTATTTTAATAATTTTATATTTATGTTGTTTTATTAATTCAACTGATTCTTCGTCAAAAGGTGTACATATAGTATAAAATCCTTGTTGTTCTACTTCATCTAATAATAATTTAAATTGTTCTTTATTTAATCTAGTATCCTTAAATCTTTTTACGTTTTTTAAATCTTCTCTATTAGAATATGAAGAATGAATAAAGGTATCTAAATTTCTATATTGAAATTTAAAACCAAAATTAAAATATTGTTCATATTTATTGCAAACTTGTTTTACACTTTTAATAATTTTTAATCCATGGGTTACATCACCTTGATGATTGTTCGCAATCTCAAAAATAAACAATGGTTTATTAAAAATATTCATATATATATCCTCCTAAATGAACTTAAATGTATCTATCTAATTATATTTACTAACTCCAAATCTTCCATTTTGCACTATTCTCTCTCCATGATTTCTCTAATAAACCTTTATCCCTCTGAGTATCCATGCATTGCCAAAAGCCATAATGCTTATAAGCATTAAGTTTTCCTTCTTTTGCTAAATCCTCTAATGGGCTTCTTTCAAAAATGGTTTCGTCTCCTTCTATAAAATCAAACACTTCTGGTTCTACAACCATAAATCCGCCGTTAATCCATCCACCATCTTCCTTAGATTTTTCCACAAATTTATTTATACCATTTGTTGTATCATCAATATCAAGTACACCAAATCTTCCCCCAGGTTGTATAGCTGTCATTGTAAGATATCCATTTGATTTATCATGGTATTTTTCAAGCTCGTTAATATTTATATCGGAAACTCCATCCCCATAGGTAAGCATAAATCGATCATTTCCAACATATTTTTTAATTCTTTTTATTCTACCACCTGTCATGGTATGAAGTCCAGTATCAACCAACGTAACTTTCCATGGTTCTGATACATTATTATGTATAGTCATCTTATTTTCATTTTTGAAATCAAATGTTATATCCGATGTATGTAGATAATAATCTGCGAAAAACTCTTTAATTAAATATCCTTTGTAGCCTAAACAAATAATAAAATCATTGTACCCATAATGACTATAAATCTTCATAATGTGCCAAAGAATTGGTCTCTCTCCTATCTCAATCATTGGTTTAGGTTTCAAGTGACTTTCTTCGCTTATTCTCGTTCCAAAACCACCTGCTAATATTACTGTTTTCATGATATTCCTCCTTATGCCGGTTCCATTGATTTCACGAAGTATTGTCTATTATATATTGATAACTTTCAGTTATTTTCTATACTATTTAAAATATCATTAATTTTATCTATACTCATTTCATCATATGTACTATTCAATGATTTTTTATAATACGCTATTGCTAATTCATTCTGCTTATTATATTGGTACAAATACCCTAAATTATATAATAAATCAAAATAATTTTCATCTTTGGAAAGTCCTTCTTTTAATATTCTCTCTGCATCTTCTATTTTCCCTTCCATCATAGCTATAACACCTTTAATGGAATAGACATCTATATCATCATTAACTATCTTTTCATATTCTAAAATTAATTCTTTAGCCACTTCTAATTTACCATCTTCTACTAAAGTAGTTATATTATTTTTTACATTATCTTTATTTTTTAAAAACTCACTACACAAATATAAACCATCTGTATTTTTGTTATTAATAATCTGCTCCAATTTCTCTATCTCGTAATCTCTCTTTTCTTCTTTTAACAATACAATTAATTCTTCTATCCCAACATTATGTATATTTCTATTATCTAAAACAGCCTCTTTCAGCTTATCAATTGATTCATTTTTTTTATTTTGGAGCAATAGTACTTTACTCCATTGAATCTTAGGAAGAAAGCTACCTGTACCATATCTTGATACACCTTTTTCATATTCGCCAATGTTAATTGCTTTATTAAAATATTCGATTGCTAAATCATATTTATCTATACCGGAATAGGCTATACCACAGTAATAATATATATCAGGTATTTTACCTATATATATATCTTTAGATACTTCATTCACAAGATCTATAATCTGGTTATAATTTTTAAGTGCCATCATACACTTTATTAATTCTAATACCAAGTTATCATGAAAACTATACCTTTTCTTATTAGTTAACTCATTACTCTTTAGAAAATCATCAATAGCTGTATCAAAATTCCCACTTATCATCTCCATAACCCCTTTGTTATACCAATGAAAAGGATTATTAGGTTCTATCTTTATTTGTTTTTTTATAATATCCATATTTCTTTTTTCTTTATCTTTTTTATTATAAACTGATTTATAATAACCATAATGGTATATCTTACATATATTACCATCTATAACTTTACCGACATAATTCTTATTATCAATATGTAACTGTTCATGTATAGCTCCAGAATAATGCGGTTTATCATTTTTAAACAATCTAACCATAACAGACGTTACTTCTATATTATCATTATTCATTAGATTATATATAGGAATTATAAATGCTTGCTCATTGGTATTATTTATTATACTTTCTAATTTAATTCTGTCAGCAAATAGTCTCTCATCAGCATCTAATATAATAATCCAATCACCTGAAGCATATTTCATAGATAAATTTCTAGCTTTACTAAAGTCATTTTCCCACTTATGGTGTATCATCTTAATACATGAATTATCATTGGAATATTTATCTAATAACTCAACTGTTTTATCAGTAGAACCTGTATCAACCACTACAACTTCATCAACAACCTTCATAGCACAATCTAAACAATTAATTATATTTTCTTCTTCATTTTTAACTATCATACAAAGACTTATTTTCACTACAATTAGCCTCCTCTAAATATAAACCTTTTATAGTAATTATTACCTATTAAAATAGCCAGTGGAATTATCCCCTGACTACTTTAATAATAAAAATTTCAGTACTATTGTACTATCTTAATAATTGAAGAACACCTTGTGGATTTTGATTAGCTTGTGCTAACATTGATTGTGCTGCTTGCATTAAGATATTTTGTTTTGTAAAATTCATCATTTCTTTAGCCATATCTACGTCTCTTACTCTTGATTCTGCAGCTTGAAGATTTTCTGATGTGTTATCTACATTTTTAATAGTATGTTCTAATCTATTTTGTACAGCACCTAATTTTGATCTTTCTGTTGAAACTGCTTTTAAAGCTGTATCAATTGTATCTGTTAATGCACTAATTGCAGTTGCTGTTGTTGCATTGGAAACTGAAGTTGCAATGTTATTAACAGTTAAAGCTCCAGCACTCATAGCAGCTACATTAAAGCCAATAAACTGTCCATTATTAGCTCCTACTTGAAGTGTAATTGATGTTGATGCGAAACTACCATCTAATAGTTTCTTTTTATTAAACTCAGTTTTATTAGTAATTTCTGTAATTTCTGTTGTCAATTGACTTAACTCATCTTTAATATTTTGTCGTTCTTCACCAGAGTTTGTATCATTAGCTGCTTGAACAACTAACTCTCTCATTCTTTGTAGCATTGCATGAGTCTCTGTAAGTGCTCCCTCTGCAGTTTGAATTAATGAGATACCATCCTGAGCATTTCTTGATGCTTGATTAAGTCCTCTTATTTGTCCTCTCATTTTTTCTGAAATTGCAAGTCCTGCTGCGTCATCTCCAGCACGATTAATTCTCATACCTGATGATAATTTTTCTGTTGATTTTGCTTGGTTTGTTCCTATTGCTCCCATTTGTCTATGAGTATTCATAGCTAACATATTGTGGTTAATAATCATAATATTTACCTCCTTGAATTATAAAATGACCTTCCTTTGTCATTATTTATTATTATATAACACTTAATTATCTTAATAATTGAAGAACACCTTGTGGATTCTGATTAGCTTGTGCTAACATCGATTGTGCTGCTTGCATTAAGATATTTTGTTTTGTAAAATTCATCATTTCCTTAGCCATATCTACGTCTCTAACTCTAGATTCTGCTGCTTGAAGATTCTCTGATGTATTATCTACATTCTTAATAGTATGTTCTAATCTATTTTGTACAGCGCCTAATTTTGATCTTTCAGTTGAAACTACTTTTAGAGCTGTATCAATAGTATCTGTTAACGCACTAATGTCAGCTGCTGTTGATGTACCGTTTCCTACTATATTTCCTATATCAGCAGCTTCAACAGTTAATGCTGCTGCATTCATTGTAGCAATATTAAAACCTATGAACTGTGCATTATTAGCTCCCACTTGAAGTGTTATTGCAGTTGTTGCAAAACTACCATTCAATAATTTTTTCTTATTAAATTCAGTTTTTGTAGTGATTTCAGAAATTTCTGTAGATAATTGATTTAACTCATCTTTAATATTAGCTCTTTCTTCATCAGAATTTGTATCATTAGCTCCTTGAACAACTAATTCTCTCATTCTTTGTAACATTGCATGAGTCTCTGTAAGTGCTCCCTCAGCAGTTTGAATTAATGAAATACCATCTTGAGCATTTCTTGATGCTTGATTTAATCCTCTGATTTGTCCCCTCATTTTTTCTGAGATTGCAAGACCAGCTGCATCATCACCTGCACGGTTAATTCTCATACCTGATGATAATTTTTCTGTTGATTTTGCTTGGTTTGTTCCTATTGCTCCCATTTGTCTATGAGTATTCATAGCTAACATATTGTGATTAATAATCATAGTTAATTCCTCCTTGAATTTTTCATGACCTTCCTTTGTCATTTTATTAATTTTTATAAAAAGTCTGGGCCCAACTAAATGACTTTTTATAGTCTCATTTAATATATCGGTAATATTTTAAACAACTTTATACTTTTATACATATTTTTATAGAATTATTATATAAACTTGTAGGTTATTGTTAATATTTCACTCAAACATTTTCTTTATAATTTCTGTTACACCATTTGAAGTTTCCATCGCCTTTTTATTCTCATCCTGAATTTGCAAATAAATCTCTTTTCTATGTACAGAAATATTTTTAGGTGCCTTTATTCCAATCCTTACACCATCTTTAAAAACATCAAGAACAACTAACTCAATATCATCCCCAATAATAATACCTTCACCCTTTTTCCTAGATAATGCTAGCATATCATTCACCCACCTTTTGCTTTAATTGTTTTAGGGGTTCATATAGATTATGCTTAATTTCGTATTTATCGCTATCTAGTATAACTTGAATACCTTTTTTAGTCTTAGTATTAATGATGATTGGTGCTTTTAAGTTAGTAGTCATCTTTTCAATATCTGTTGGAACTACAATTATAGTGTATAAAAGTAAATCTTCTTCTTTTAAGTCTCCAATGCGTAAAATCAATTCATCATTAACTTCTGGAGCATAATCCGGAAATACCAATGGTGTGCATATCATTGGTAACACTATATCCTTATCTTCTATTGACTGTAACCAACAAAAAATATCATTCTCATGTATGGTAGTGAATTTGTGATATTCAGTAAATCCAAATATACCTTCATCAAATGTATTAATGTGTTCCTTATCAACTTCTATTTTACCAAAATGCTTTGTATCAACTAGCATTTTACCACCCCTTATGAGTTTATTTATATCATGAAACTTTTTATCTAGGAATAAATAAGTAATTCATACAAAATATACCATAATATTATTATATCATTGATTATTTAACATATAAAGATATAATATATAAATTATTTTGGTATTTTATTCCACTTGATAATACTATAGACGCATATCTTCATGCGTCTATAGTATATATTAAAATATTTATCTTACTATTATCTACCTAATAAAATCCAACAAAGTAGTCTGTATTATCTTAGTAGATGACATTAACGCTGCATTATAAACCATTTCCTGAGATTTCATTTTCATAATTACTTCTGCAACATCAATATCTTCATTTTGAGACATCAAATCAGTAAAGTTAACTTTATCATCTTCCAAACGATTAATCGTTAAATCCATTCGATTAATTCTAGTACCTAAATCAGCTTCTTGTTTAAGCAGACCATTTTTGTGTTTATCAATCTTACCTATCAGCTGATTAAACTTATCTCCTAGACTATCTTTTAATAAATCATCATATTTAGAACCATCTTTTGATACTTTACCAACTTCATTTATCATCTCTTCTAAATCTCTCATTAGGTCAACAGTGACTAAATCTTTTCCCAAGGAATTAATTGGAACACTTTGATTATAGCTTACTTGGTAACTGATATTGTCTCTTTGATTTTTATAATCAACATTATTATAATCAGTACATTCAAAATAATGTATTGGATTAAGGTCATTCTTTTCAAAGTCATCTTTATTATATTCAAATGTTATATCTGTTGGTATTTCAGCCTTATCTGTAGAATTAAATATTAATTCTCCTGTGTCCTTTAGAAAATTAACTTCTCCCTTAGCTGGTTCATAAGCATTAGGATTATTAGAATCTAAAGTATTAACTGTAAAATCAGGTGGTGTACCTGTAGCTTTAGGTATAGAAACAGTAACACCATCTTTTATATTTGAATACCCCAACCTTATCCTATCCACATTAATTACTCTTGGATTAGGGGTATCATCTACTATCTTTTCAATAGTTTCAACATCATCACTCTTAAATTCCTCTTTTATCTTATAATTTTTACCCTTTACTGCTTCCGTAAACGTCAAAGGCTGATCCGTCTTATACCCAGTAAAAACATATCTACCAGCGTAATCCACATTTCCCTCATTAGCAAGTTGGTCTTTTAACTGCTTTAATGAAGTAATAATACTCTCTCTTTCACCAATACCTAGAGGATCGTTAGAAGCTTGTACAGATAAATCCCTAGCTTTTTTAACGATTTCAATAATATTGGTGATAGAATTTTCGGTAACTGTCATCCAAGATATTGCATCTTTGGCATTTGATTTGTACTGTTCTACCTCTCTAACGCTGGTTCTGAATTTCAATGCTCTGACTGCAACTATTGGGTCATCAGAGGGCTTTTGAATCTTTTTACCTGTAGCTAATTGTCCTTCGTAAATACTATAGGCATATTTACTTCTATTAAGACTTAGAAGTATATTATTTGCTACCATATTATTCGTTATTCGCATTCAGATTACACCTTCCTTATCTATATGATAATCACACTTTTTTACTAAACCACTTATAATTAGTTAGCTCCCATTCTATTGATTGTTACATCATATATCTCATCAAATACCCGTATCATTTGTGCTGATATAACATAAGCTTGTTGAAACTTAATAATATTGGTTGTTTCTTCATTGAGGTCAACGCCAGAGTATGATAATCTCTGATTATTAATCATCAAGTTAAGATCGACCTGACCTTTTTCAAAACTGGCTGCTTGACTTTTATCTATTCCTAACTCCCCTATCAAGGCTTGAATATAGTTACCTGGTTCACCAGTTTTGAACATATCATTATCATGTTTTAAGTCGAGCATTCTTTTAATGATGTCGTTATCACTTTCACCTGAAGTTGGATCGGAACTTGTTAATAACTTATCTATGTCCGATGCTATTTCTGAGGAGAATTGGAAATTATCAATAGTCATTTTACTATAATCAACAACATCTCCAGGATTGTAATCTTTGAATGTAAATAATGGACCACCAGTACCATTATTACCATCTTTATGTATTTCATTGAATTTCTCAGCAACAGTCCTTACAAAGTTATTTAATCTTTCTGTATAGTATGAGATTCCTTTGTATTTAAGATCTTCTCCCATACTAACATTTTTAGCTCCTGCTGGTGCATTAGAAGCTAATGTAAAAGTCACCTCATTATTTCCTTCATCATATGTAAAACTATCATACTTATATACTACACCATCAATTTTAATTTCGCCTTTATCTGGTAAATCAGCTCTATTAACATTACTGACCAAAATAGTACTACTAGCTGTAGTTAATGAATTTATTACACCCTTAAAATTATTACCATTATTCCCATCCCTCATATCAATATACCCTTTTAACTCACCTTCAAGCTCAGGGTCTGTCATATCGAATTTATTCCCATTTGCCCAGTATATATCGTATAATCCTGGTTCATCTTCTGGGTTATTAAGATGTTCTCTTGATTTAGTTTCTAATAGATTTACCTTAGTTCCTTCAACAAGCTTTTGTCCGTTGGCTAAAACTGAGAAAGTCTTCTTACCATTAATATCTACACGTTCATCCACCTTAACATTTATTATGTGTGATAACTCATCTACTATAAGTGCTCTTTTATCTCTTAGGTCATTTGCCTCTGCACCTGAGAACTCAACATTTTCTATTTGTTCGTTAAGAGTGGCTAACTGGTTAGCACAATAATTAATCTGGTCTACCTTAGTTTTTATAGAGAAATTTGCTTCTCTTTGAAAAGACCTCATTTTGTCTCCAATATCATTGAAGAATCTTGAAAAACTTTTAGCCATATCAATAAAATTAATTTTATAAGATTCATTTGATGGGTCTGTAGATAGTTTCTGCAATGAATCAAACATATCATCAAACTGTTTTGATATACCTGTATCTTTTATTTCATTAAGAATTGTTTCTATACTGCTTGTCTGTGAATTCTTTACTGTATACTCTCCAAGATGGCTGGAATTACTCCAAAACTTAGTATCTAGATACTTATTTCTGTATTGACTGATCTTTAGTATTTCAGAACCAGTACCCATCATTCCAATACCATTATTAGGTAACGGTCTGCAAGCTGATTGAACACCGAATTGCCTGCTGTAACCAGGAGTCTGGGCATTAGTAATATTATGATTAGTTATATCTAACCATGTTCTTGCTGTAAATAAACCTTGTGTTGCCACATTTAATCCAAAAAATGACGATTGCATTTAACTCCCCCTATCTTCCTACAAGACCTAATCTATTAATAACTTGATCTAACATCTGATCTACTACAGTTACTACTCTTGCAGATGCATTATATGCATGCTGATATTTCATCATATTACCTAATTCCTCATCAGATGATACACCCATAAGAATACTTCTTTGATTATCTATCTGTGCGATAAGTATTTGTTGATTCTCCATCTGTGTCTTGGTAACTTTACCTACATTACCTATATCTCCAACAAAGCTCACATAATATTCATTTACATTCAATTTGGAATCAGAACCAGGATATTCTTCTATGCGTGAATCTTGCCATATAGCTTTAATCTCTTCTACAACATCATTATTTTGAACCTCACCCTGAACTCCAGTTATACATATTTTATCATAATCATTTAATACTTCAGGATTGATTTCTAGATTACCAGCTGAATATAATGAATTAGGATTTGTCGCTTCCTCAGTAATGTATGTATCACTACTATCATACCTATCCATATGCTTTCTCTTAAAAATCTCTATATTCTGGGAACCATCTAACCCAAAAGGACCTTTCTTTGCTATAGGTGCGATAATATCATTTACAGCGGTAACAACCGAATGAACAAATAAATCAAATTTAGATTGAGTCCTCATAATAACAGAAGGTTTTACATTATCATTGAAATTATTTTCATCCTCTGTATCCATCCAGTTAGCTCGTCTAGTTCCTCTTGATAGTAATATTCCTTTTAGAGAACCCCTATCATTTTCTTTTTCTGGTGAAATTTCTGTATCTAGATTAAATACTCTTTTACCAGTTGCTTTCCATATAGGAGATACTAGAGGACTGTTAGGTACTGCTTGTTCAAGCTCAATTTTGTTCACATTACCCACCGATACAAAATCAAAACCTTCAGCTTTAACTATAACATTTCCAAGCTTGTCTTCTTTGTAAGTTATATCAATGATATTTGCTAATTTGTCTAGAGCATTGTTCCTTGCATCTCTATAATCGTTAGCGTTGTCACCATTTATTTCATATTTAACAATTTTATCATTAAGCATGCTGATTTCTTCGCCTAATCTATTTATTTCATCTACTTTGTCAGTAACCTGTTTATTAAGATTCATTTGATATTCATCTAATTGTTCCATAATAAGATTCGCTTTGTTTACAAAAAGAACAGCACTTTGAACAAATGTACCTCTTGCTTCTTTCCCATCAGGATGCTTAGAGAGTTCATTAAGGGATTTCCAGAACTTTTCAAGTATCTTTTCCATACTTTCCCCTTCTGTTTCTCCTAGAATTGTTTGTATCTCATCTAAAGCATCTGCACCTGAATTATAATATCCGTACCTGCTTACTTCATTTCTGAATGCTCCGTCAAGAAACATATCTCTAACTTGACGTAAAGCCTGTACATCTGTACCCATACCGACCATTAGGTTACTATATCCATTGCTACCTATTTTTATATAAGTTGAATCTTTCATTAGGACTTGTTGTCTAACGTAACCTGGTGTATTAACATTAGCCATATTATGTGCGGTTGCTTGTAATCCATATTGACTAGCTTGTAATCCTGATATGGCTCTAGATAAACTACTTATTGACGACACATTATCACCTCTACTGTTCATTCACTATTATTTTATCCTTCGTAGTTAAGTATTAAGAGTTATAAGCTAAACCCTATCAATAATCTAGGCTTATACCTCTTAATACTCAACTATTTTATATCTATTTAGTTATCCATTACTGTTTAGCATCAAAGAATCTTCTACCATCTTGAGAATTATATATATTGCCTTGTGCTTCATAGTTGCTATTTGTCATAGAACTCTCACTTTGAATAGCATTCATTGTAAAATCAATATAATCAAGTGATTCCTTTAGTAAAATCTTATTTCTATCATTAATTATCTGTAGATTTTCAACCACATTTTTAATATCCTCTTTAAGACTGCTTAACTGAGTATGTTCTTTTTCTTGTTTGGCTAGTAGAACTGCTAAATTATTTATAGTTAATTCATCAGCATTCTTGTTAGTTACTATAGCGATATCATTAATTATTTCTTCTCTTTTCTTATCTATTCTAAGAACACGTGAAGCCATTTGCTGTTCTTCCTTAGTAAGTTCATTAAGAGAAGAGATATCACCTTTTATAATAAATTCTGTTTTTGCTTCACCTATTGTTAGTAATCTGTTGTAACATTGTTTTTCTTCTTCTAGAGTTGTTATCAAATCTTCTATTAAACTAGCCAATGTGCTCAATCCTTTCAAAATATTAAACATCTAACACTTATCAGTTAGAATAATACATCTACTCTATTAACCTCTTTTATCAAAATAACTGTCTACTATTTTATCGGCTACCTCTCTAGCGCTAACGTTATATGAACCAGATTGTATACGTTTCTTTATATCGTTAACTTTATCCTGTCTGATATCAGGTGCATTCTTAACTGCTTTTTTAGCTATCTGTAGTTCTTTTGCAATGTCTGATATAGCTAGTGAGTCTTTCTCTTTCTTGACCTTTGATACTTTGGATATTCTATCTGTCTGGTTAACTTTGTAAGCGTTGTTAACATTTTTAATCCCATTTATTCTCATGATAGAACCCGTCCTTCCATTATATTTCTCTAACATATTTTAATTGTATGTTGTTTTCAATTATTTTATCGGCAATCATCATTATAATATTTAGCTATAAAATGAAAAAACATAAAAACAGACTGTCTCATAATCTATTTTTATTGTTATCAAAAACATTAACCGAAATCTCAATTAATGATAATAGAACAAAAATGGCTTATGAAGCAGTCCTTTACTTCATATTTTAATCATTATGTATTTATTAATTAGTTGCATGTTATCTCATGTTATCTTTATTTAGATATCTCATCTTATTCTTACTTTTATCGTCTTTCAATTTTTGTATGGCACCTTTTTTATCGTATGCACCATCTAGATTATGTTGGATATCATGTTTACATTGTTCACAAAATTTACCTGTTCTAATGGTCTTACCACATAACTCACATTCAATCCCTATGGCTGAACCTTCAGCAAATATGAGTCTTTCCTCACGTACCCATTGATGTATGAGCTTAATAGAAATATCACATTCTTCAGCCACTTGGGCTATATTAGCATTAGGGTTATCTCTAATATATTTCTTAGTCACTTGAAATTGATCCTCTAAATCACTTTTACATACAGGGCACATAGGTACACCTGATATATAATTAAATATTTTCCCACATTTCACACAATTTCTTACGTTCATATAAAAAACACCTCCGTTTAATATCCTTTTCCTATTGCAATCGTAATAAAAAATACTTCCTTTGCTCCATTAATCAATAATTCCTTAGCAAGGCTGTCTATAGTGTTTCCTGTAGTATATATATCGTCACAAATTAATATTGTTTTACCTATAATTTCATTAAATTTAATGACTTTAAAAGCTTTTTTCACATTGTTTATTCTTTCTTTGTCTGAAAGATTTTTTTGAGGCTTAGTATTTAATGTTCTCAAAACGCAATTAGTATTGCATGGTATATCTAAATACTTTCCTATATTTGCGGCGATTATTTCAGCTTGGTTATAACCTCTTTTTCTTTGTTTTTTTATGTGCAGAGGCACAGGAATTATTAGATCAACATGTGCTTCTACTATCTCCCTTTTATATAATGTTACTACTTCTTTGGAGAAAATTCTACCATAATTTTTATTATTATTGTTTTTATATCTTTGTAGAGCCTTTTTCAGCTTACCTTCATATAACCAGACTGCCCAGCCTCTTGTATATTCATGTTCATTTTTAGTACAATCAAAACAATACCCAGCTAATTCACTATTAAGGGGCTTACTACATTTTTTACATCTGGGTTCCATTATATAAGGAAGGTCTTCTACACATGACTCACAAATTCTTTCTTCCTCATTTATAGGTATTATATCCATACATATGGGACACCGTTTTGGATAAATTATACTGAGCAATTCATCTTCTAATTTATTAATTCTCATAAAATCCAACCTGCCTATGATTAATCAACAAAACTATCTATCTTATAATCTATATATCAACTTCATTCATGGTATCAAATATCTCTTGTATTCTTAATCTAAGTGCAGAATACCTTTCAATCTCTTTATCATTATCAATCATCTGATATATTGTAGTATCTAATCCTACAATGACTACATACTTTTTAGCACGAGTTACCGCAGTATATAATAGATTCCTTATAAGAAGCATGGATGGCCCAGTTAGGAGAGGAATAACAACTACTGGATATTCACTCCCTTGCGATTTATGAATTGTAACTGCATAAGCCAATTCTAATTCTTCCAGATTAGCATATTCATATTCCACCACTTTATCATCTTCAAACTTTACCTTTAATTTATTAGTATATTGATTAATCTCTATTATAGTTCCAATGTCACCATTAAATACACCAACGCCTTCATCAATAGTAAAGTTATACTCATTTTTTATCTGCCATGCCAAGTTATAATTGTTCTTTATCTGCATGACCTTATCGCCTTCCCTGTATAAAACATCACGAAAGACCTTTTCATTCTTATCTTTTTTAGGTGGATTCAAAGTTGCTTGTAATTCCTTGTTGAGATTAATAGTACCAAGCAATCCTTTCCTCATAGGAGATAGTATCTGAATGCCATCAAAAGGTGAACAATTAGCAAATTTCGGTAATCTAGTCTTAGTCAGAGTTTTCATCTCATCTAAGATACTTCCTGCAGTAGCCCTTTTTATGTAGAAAAAATCACTCTTCTTATTGGCTAGATCAATATGTTCTCCAGAATTAATCTTATGTGCATTCATAATAATTGCACTTTCTCTAGCTTGACGGAATATCTTTTCTAATTTTACTACTTTTACTTTCTTGCTCTCTATGATATCTTTTAATACATTTCCTGGTCCTACCGATGGTAATTGGTCCTTATCACCAACAATAATAAGTCTAGTACCTGGAATTAACGCCTTTAATAAACTATTCATCAGAACAATATCAACCATAGACGCTTCATCAATAATCAAAGCATCACACTCTAATGGATTATCCTCATGTTTCTCAAATTTATTATTATTATCTTCACTATTCATAAAAGAAATTTCTAATAGGCGATGTATGGTTTGTGCCTGTCTTCCTGTAGCTTCTGTCATTCTCTTGGCTGCCCTGCCTGTTGGTGCAGCTAACATTACATCTAACCCTTGTCTCTCTAATAACTCTATTATGGAATTAATAGTTGTTGTCTTACCTGTTCCAGGACCTCCAGTCACAACTATAACTCCATTTTTAATTCCTTCTTTTATAGCTTGTCTCTGATAATCATCAAAAACAATATCTGAACTTTCTTCAATAGCTTTAATCTCATTATCTACATTACCAGGTAAATCATAATCATATTGCGCTAGATCATATATCTTTCTAGCCACATTCAACTCCAAATGATAAAACATCATATTATAGGTAATAACTCTATCTTCAACTTCCTTACTGATGATTTGTTTATTGATCTGTAACTCAATTAAGGCATTCTCTATCAATTCATAAGGAACCAACAACATTTCTTCTGCCTTATCTATCAAATCATTCTTAGGTAGATAAGTATGTCCATTAAGAGAAGCTCTGCCCAGAATAAACATAATTCCAGCCTTGACCCTATGAACTGAATCTTTATCAATTCCCATCTTCATTGCTATTTCATCAGCCGTTTTAAAACCTATTCCTATTATATCTTCAGCAAGTTTGTAAGGATTGTTCCCAACAATGTCCATAGTACGTTCTTTGTACCTATTATATATCTTTATTGCATAGGTCAATGAAATACCATACTCTTGTAAAAATATTATTGTCTTTCTCATTTCTCTCTGCTCATAAAAAATATTAGCTACTTCGTTAGCCTTCTTCTCACTTATACCTTTTACCAAAGCAAGAGTCTCTGGTTCCTCTTCTATAATCCTAAAAGAATCATCACCAAACTTCTTAACAATCCTCTTAGCAAGAGCTGGTCCAATACCCTTAATCGCTCCCGAAGACAGATACCTTAAAACAGAATGCCTATCCTGTGGTATAAAACTTTGATAGCTTTCTATTTGGAATTGCCTACCATAAGTATGATGAGAGACATATTCTCCAACCGCTCTAATCTGCTCTCCTTCAGATACCCCCAGCATTGTCCCAACACAGGTAATATCCTCTTCTTCCATACTAATCTCACATACACAATATCCATTATTCTCATTTCTATATATAATCTCTTCAATTATTCCTTCAATAACTTGCTGAGTTTCCATGAAATCACCTTTAATATTTGTATCGTCATTTAGATTATTTTATCATATATGTATGTTAAAGACAATTGTTAGTAAGTTATAGGTTTTTTAAGTACAAGTCAGTCAGAAAATTGTTTTGCTCTGACTTGGTTCTTGCAAAATAGTATATGTATATGTTACGCCAGCAAAATTGCTCGTCCTGAGCAAATAGCTGGGCTCGGCGTCCTGCCTCACTACTCCACATATACATATACTATTTTGCCTGTTATTAAGTGGTTATCACTATAGATGGTTTCCCTACAGTCCCGTTGTCCAAAGCAAAAAGAACCAGCATCTCTACCAGTCCTTTTCAAGAGGGTTTTCTATCAAATAAACTACTTTTCTCATGGCTTCCTTTTCATCATTTCCATCAATAACAATTCTAACCTTATCACCTTTAGCCAACTCCAACATCATTACACTAATCACACTTTTACCATTCCCACTTTTATTACCCCTGACTATAGTGATATTAGCCCCAAATTTTGAGGTCTGATTAACAAAATAAGCACATGGCCTCGCATGGAAATTATATTTTAATATAACTTCTTGTATAAACATATAGATCCCTACTTTAACCTAATTTTCATTATAACCCCATCTTCAATAAACTTATCTACATTACAAAGAGAAAAACCCTTAACCTTTTCCATATTGGTAATTATAATAGGCGTTATTACCTCTTTGCCCCTCTCTTTGATTAAATCTAGATCCATCTTAATTAACGGATCACCTTTTTTAATAATCTGTTCTTCCTCAATTAATCGCTCATATCCCTCACCTTTTAACTCTACAGTATCTATTCCCATATGTATAAGAATCTCCAAACCCTCTTCTGAACTAATTCCTATAGCATGATTTGTTGGGAATATCTGAATTATCTTACCATCACATGGTGCTTTTATAATACCATCCTCTGGTAAAATAGCAATACCATCTCCAATCATCCTAGAAGCAAAAACTTCATCTGGTACTTTATCAAGTTCTACGACTTTGCCTCTAGCTGGACTATATATTAGGGTATCTTTTTGTTTTTTC
Organism: Vallitalea maricola; assembly: GCF_036985595.1. Classification (NCBI taxonomy): domain Bacteria; kingdom Bacillati; phylum Bacillota; class Clostridia; order Lachnospirales; family Vallitaleaceae; genus Vallitalea; species Vallitalea maricola. The sequence goes on from NZ_BTPU01000037.1 coordinate 67,612, forward strand.
AATAATTTAAACATTATTTCCTCCTAGGATTATTGTTATTATAACATAAAACTGATTAATGGGGTTCTATACAATCTTCTTCATTTCATCAACTACTAATTCCGCTTTTGGCCCTACAATAACCTGCATATTCTTATTATTAGGTCTAAGGACTCCTGAAGCTCCTAACTTCTTCAATTCATCATCATCAACTATTGATGAATCATTCAAAGTCAAACGAAGTCTTGTAATACAAGCATCTACTGCCTTGATATTTTGTTTACCACCAAGTGCCATTACAAACTCCGCTGCTATTCCTGCCAAACCAAGATCTGCAATAAGAGCATCAATATTACCACCTTGTTCATCTAAACGACCCGGCGTAGGTAGATTAAGCTTTTTGATTGCGAATACGAAAACAAAGTAATACATAACTCCAAAACATAACCCTATTGGTAGAAGCAATAACGGCTTAGTGGCTAATTTGAAGTACAGAGCATAGTCTATGAAACCAGCCGAAAATATGAATCCATGCAGTATGCCCAGTATATTACATACAATTAATGATAAACCGGCTAGAACTGCATGTATAACGTATAATACTGGTGCTAAGAATATGAAACTGAATTCTAATGGTTCTGTTACACCTGTTAAAAATGATGTAAATGCAAGAGAGAATATCATTGAACCAACTAATGCTTTATTTGCTTTTTTAGCACATGTATACATAGCAAGACCTGCCGCTGGAAGAGCAAACATCATTATTGGATAGAATCCAGCCATGTATATTCCAGCACTTGGATCTCCAGCAAGATATCTAGCATAGTCTCCTCTTACTATTTCACCTGCTGCATTAGTGAATTCACCAAAGTTCATCCAGAATATATTGTTAAGGATATGATGTAAGCCTGTAGGTATTAATAATCGGTTAAGGAAACCATATACCCCTGCTCCAACTGCTCCTGATTGGATAACAAAATTACCAAACATATCTAATCCTTTAGCAATAAAAGGCCATACTACACAAAATAGTAGTGACAAAGGAATAGACGCTATAGATGTAACAAAAGGTACTACCGCTTTTCCGAACTTGTTATCTTTTAGTTTGTTATATATAAATGCAGTAACTCCACCTGTTACTATACCGCCCAATACACCGATATCAGTACCAGGTACTATTGCGTTAATTCCAGATATTACCATAAAATAAGCTATGGAGCCAGAAAAAGCAGCTATACTACTTTTATCTTTTGATAATCCGATAGCTACACCTATGGCAAATAATAAAGCTAAATTACTAAACACAGCATCTCCAGCATTACTGATAAATGGAATGTTAAGAACATCTGGCTGACCAATACGTAATAGTATACCAGCTGCTGGTAATACTGCTATTGGAAGCATTAAAGCTGTACCTAATTTTTGTAACTTACTGAATACTTGCATTATAAATCCTCCTTATTTTAATATAATTTTAGAATAATCCTTTCAACGGTACCCATGCATAACCAAATATAAGTGCTAATATTATACATGTGAATGCTGTTACAATTGGTACAAATCTTTTCCCTCCAAAGAAAGCCAACCATGTAGGTAATTGAGCATTTTTGTACTTGTTGTATAATAAGCCAGCTACAATCCCTGCAATAATTCCAGCAACTATACCCATGTTACTAGCATCATTGATTGTCTGAACTCCTTTATTAAGTACAAAATACCCTAATACTGCTGATAACACAACTGTCCCATGATCATCAACAGCCAGTGCAATAGCTACTATAATGGCAACTATCATTGGTAAATGTGCAAATACTGTTTTCCCCATCTCTTCAAAAAAAGTGATGTTCAAAGCACCTGGTTGACCTATCAGCAATAAAATTCCAGCTACTAGCAGAACACCCACTGGGAGCAATAATGCACTTTTTTGTTTTTTTGTTGCCTCAGCCTTGTTACTCATAAAAAACTCCTCCTTTAATCTTTGTAATATAATATTAGATTAATTCATAAAAAGGTAGTTTAAGTATAGGTCTTAGATATTCTTCCTTCTTATGGATTAATAAAAAAAGCATAAACTCACAGCTAAAACATAATATTGATTCAATACCATCTTTTATCCATAAGCTTATGCCTGCATTACCAGTAACACGCTCTTTAATTTCTTAATCTTTCAATATGTAATGCTAAAAATCCTTTCTCGTCTTTTGATACCTTTATCCCTCTCTCATTTTCAATTATCATAGCTACTTTTTCAGCTATTTTATATGCTACATCAAGTTTGGTGACTATATCATCCAACAACGGGTTCACTATCTCTTTTTTCTTTTCCACACGAGTGATACTTTGCTTTAGATGAGTTACCAATCTAGTATACATAGTTAGATTCTTATCTATATCATATCCTATTTCATCTTCTATTAATTCAAGTATATTCTTTAATAATCTAGTGTCTTTTATAGTATGTTTAATATTTTTTCTTTGCCTTCCTGAATGCAGATGCAGTGCTATATATCCTACTTCATCATCAGGTATCATAACGCCTAGACGCTTATATAATAATGATTTTCCTCTTAATGCTAGATTATATTCATCTTTGTACATTGTTTTTATCTCATCTAGGAATGGATTAGAAAAAACCATACCTTGTTTTAGCCGTTCTAGTGCAAATCCTACGTGATCTACAAGAGCTATATGAATATGTTCATCTAAATGACCCATCTCTTTTTCTGCTAGAAGTATTATTTCTTCAACTACTCCTATTACTTTTCTATCTATTGCATTTACTAGCTGAATATATTCTTCCTTGAGTACTCCTTCTGAGTTACTATATTTCTTTTGTATTTTATTTTCGTATATTGTAGTAACTATATCAGCTTTTTTTCCAAAACCGATACCTTTCCCGATAAGGATCATCTCTTGCTTATTACTAACTTTTTTGGCTAGTACTACATTATTATTTAGTACTTTAATGATATGATAAGCATTTTCCCCACTCAAAACTGCCTCCTCCAATCAGATTCCACTTTTATTCTTTAGAAATTTTATCATCTCATCTCCACTTTTACATTTTAAAGCCTCATTGATTAAAGTTTCATTTCTACTAATACTATTAATATGTTTACGGATACCAAGAACATTCCTAGGTATAACACTTAATTCATCAATTCCTAAACTTATCCATAATGGTAATAATAATTCATCTGATGCTGTTTCACCGCATATTGAAACTTCAATACCTTCCACATGGGCATTCTCAACAACCATTTTTATACTTTTTATGACCGCTGGATTATATGGAGAATATAAATAGCTGACTTTTGTATTCATTCTATCTACCGCACATACATATTGGGTTAAATCATTAGTTCCAATACTGAAAAAATCTACTTCTTTAGCAAATTCTGCAGAATTAAATACAGCCGCTGGGGTTTCTATCATGATTCCTACCTTAATATTCTCATTGAAACTTTTTTCCTCTGCTATCAGTTTTTTCTTAGCTTCCTCTAATAGTTTTTTAGCTTCTATAATCTCTTCATATGCAGTTATCATCGGAAACATAATTTTTATATTACATTCTTTTGAAGCTCTGAGTATAGCTTTTAATTGAGTCAATAGCAGCTTTTCTTCCTGCAAGCAATATCTAATGGCTCTATTACCTAGAAAAGGATTTAATTCATCCTCAATATTTATGTAATCTATTTTCTTATCCCCACCTACATCCAATGTACGAACTATCAATTCTTTACCTTTTAGCTTTTTGCCTACATTACTATAAATATCATATTGTTCTTCTTCCGAAGGAGGCGTCTGTCTATTCATATATAAGAATTCTGTTCTGAATAGTCCTATACCCTCACCGTCATTATTTAATACTTGTTGTACATCTTCTGGCGAGGCCATATTACAATAGATTTTACAATTATAGCCATCTCTAGTTTTAGTTTTATATCCAATAAAAGATTTTTCTTCTTCCAATTGAATCCTTCTTTTTTCAATCCTCTGTTTATATGTATTTATCTGAAATTCTTCTGGTTCTAATATAATCTTACCTTCAGTTCCATCAATTATTATATGTTCTTGGTCATTGACTATTTTCGTAATAGTATCTATTCCAGTAACGGCAGGAATTCCAAGAGTTCTAGCAAGTATTGCAGTATGAGAGGTTTTTCCTCCCGTTTCTGTAACTATACCTAATATCTTATCTTTATCCATAGATAAAGTATCTGATGGGGTAAGCTCTTTAGTAACAAGTATAACTTTTTCTTTTAGTTTACTGAGAGGTTTGTCAGTTTTCCCGATTATGTTATTTATAATCCTTTTGCCTATATCCCCTATATCTAGAGATCTTTCCTTGAAATATTCGTTATTCATATTATTGAATATTTCAACATACTCTTTAATGGTTTTATCCACTGCCCACTCTACATTAAAACCTTTTTCAATTTTTTCGACTATACTATCTTTTAGATCAGGGTCTTCTATCATTGTAATATGAGCTTTAATGATATCAGCTGTATCACCAATATTATGAGCTTTATCTAGTTGTAATTTCTGTAATTGTTCTATGCTAATTATTATAGCTTTTTCTAATTTGGCTTTTTCATTTGTTATGTCAACAATCTTTCTTTTAGTTATTATATATTCAGTAGGATTATAGCAATATACTGATCCTATACCATAACCTGCTGATACATTAATTCCAAATAACTCTTTCATAGTTTTTCTCCTTAGACTGCGAAGTTATTTATTATTAATTTCTCTAATGCATTCATTGCTTCTTTTTCATCATTGCCATTAATCTTAAGATATATCAAGTCATCCTTTAATACACCTAGAGATAAAACTTGTAGAAATTTCTTTCCATCAGCTTCTTTCTTATTTTTTATTACTTTAATATCTGAACTGAATTCTTTTGATTTATTGATAAATAATGTTGCTGGTCTTGCATGTAATCCTGTTTCAGCCCTTATAATAAAACTCTTCATCAACATTTAATCACCTCAAGCTTTTATTTTACATTAAAAAAGGCACAAACCAATAAATGGTTTATGCCTGCTATTTACAGTAACACACCAATAACTTTAAAGTTATTATTTCTTATATTGTATCACTTAAATAGAATAATGTCAATAAATATACAAGAATATGTTATTTTATATTCAAATATTATTAAATCAATTCTACATTATGCTTTTACTGCGCATTTTAATTCTTCTACTTTGTCTGTTTTTTCCCAAGGAAGGTCTATATCAGTTCTTCCAAAGTGACCATATGCAGCAGTTTGTTTGTATATTGGTCTTCTTAAGTCGAGATCACGAATAATTGCTGCTGGTCTTAAATCAAAGTGTTCATTGATTAAATCAGTTATCTTATCATCAGAAATTTTACCGGTATTATATGTATTAACTAAGACAGATACTGGTTTTGCAACACCAATAGCATATGCCAATACAACTTCACACTTAGAAGCTATACCTGCTGCAACAATATTTTTAGCAACATATCTAGCTGCATAAGCCGCAGAACGGTCAACTTTTGTTGGATCTTTTCCTGAAAAAGCTCCACCGCCATGACTAGCGTATCCACCATAAGTATCAACTATGATTTTTCTACCTGTAAGTCCAGAATCTCCTTGTGGTCCACCTATTACAAACCTTCCTGTTGGATTGATTAGATACTTAGTTTCATCATCTAACAAGTCTTCTGAAATAACTGGTTTGATAACATGTTCTATTATATCTTTTTTGATTGTTTCAAGCTGTACATCACAATCATGTTGAGTAGATACGACTATTGTATCAACTCTAACTGGTTTGTCGTCTACATATTCTACAGTTACTTGAGCTTTACCATCAGGTCTAAGATATTTCAAAGTCTTATTCTTTCTAACTTCTGTTAATCTTCTTGTTAAACGATGAGCCAAAGAAATAGGCATTGGCATTAATTCTTCAGTTTCATCACAAGCAAAACCGAACATCATACCTTGGTCACCTGCACCAGTAGCTTCTAATTCCTCTTCTGACATTTTACCTTCTTTTGATTCTAGAGCTTCGTCAACACCCATAGCTATATCTGTTGATTGTTCGTCTAAAGAAGTAAGTACGGAACAAGTATCACAATCAAAACCATATTTTGCTCTGTCATAACCAATTCCTCTAATTGTTTCTCTAACTAATTTTGGAATATCAACATAACAATTAGTAGTTATTTCTCCCATTACAAGCACTAATCCTGTAGTTACTGCTGTTTCACAAGCAACTCTTGCGTTAGGGTCTTTTGCTAAAATTGAATCTAATACAGTATCAGATATCTGATCACACATCTTATCTGGATGTCCCTCTGTTACAGACTCAGAAGTAAATAATTTTCTCATAATTTTTCTCCTTTCGTTTCTTCACTCAATACTTTTTTCTCCTGTGCTCAAAAATCTAGTCTATCCTACTAGAATTTTTATACCATATGATATGATAATCATAAATATCCCAGCCGTTGCTGCTCCTAAGATGACTGAAACCAGTGATTTCTTGAAGTCTAATCCTAATAAAGATGCAATTGTGGAACCGGTCCAAACTCCTGTACCAGGTAAAGGTATTGCAACAAATAGGAAAATACTAACATACTTATAATTATCTTTCACCTTTTTACTTTTTTCCAATGCTCTATTTTCATACCAATATGCTAATTTACTTAAAAATTTTATTTTCTTCAATAATTCTAATACATGTGGTATTAAAAATAGTATGAATGGAGCTGGGATAATAGCCCCCAGTAATGTCCAAAAATATGCCTGCCCTACTCCATATTCACTTAATGCTGCTAAAGGAACTGCACCTCTTTGCTCTATAAGAGGTGTTGCCGAAACAATCATTAGTTCAATAATGGATAAAGGTATTTTGAATGGTACCATATATAACCTCCTGATTATTGTTTATACTCCTAATTATAAAATCTTAAACATTTCACTATTAAAGCATGTAACCTGTTATGTAGAAAGGGCTAAGTATGGATACTTAGATACTTATTAAGTGTAATTAAAACTTATATAATTATATTATTACCAACTTTTACTATTAATACCTTTTTCATAACTAACTCTGTGAAAAGGTAACTACATTCACTATTTCTTGTAAAAGATTTCAAGGAAAATTTCCTTATAATAAAATAAAACCTTCTATCGTCAAGAAGGTTTATAACTATATTAAGCCTCATCGACGTTAGCAGAACCACCTTACTCGTTAAGCAGGCTGGCGTAGGGTCACTGAGCTAACTCTCTACCCTAACTCTTGATAAGTATCAATTTTTTTATTAAGTTTTAGTATAAAAATTCTACGTTTATCTTAGCATATAAAATATTTAAATGCAATAATATTTTAACAATTTATTTAATAAAATTACGAGCAAAATTTCTTATCTTAGAAAATATCCTGTTAATGATATTAGTTTCATACTTGATCAATATACTATGAGCTACTTTACGCTCTTCCTTGTTTGATGGACTATTAACTACCTTGCCTTCATATACCATAGTACTTGATGCACCACCATCTAGATAGACAGCATTAATGCAACCTTCATTCAGCATTAAATCTGCACAGGTTTTGCCTGTCACCCCATAACTATAATCGGGCTGTCTTCCATCAATAACTTTTATAATCAATTTATTATCCTTAGTTATACCTACTATTGTCCTTGGATTAGGTATTCTAGTATTACCCATAAGAGGTTCATAATCTTTTGCAACATTTACAGAGTCTTTTACCAACCATCCTCCAGATTGAAAAGCTTCTTTCACAGTTCCTATATCAGGAGTGTAGACAGTCTCAATTTCAACTATTTCATTAACTTTTAATAAATCATATTTGTCAGTATCTTCTGTTACTCTGCTAAGTACATAACCATTCCTAGGGATATCTACAGGTTCAGTTGTAATCACTTTGTCAATTACTCTATTATCATCTATCACATAATTGATACTTTTTCTAGTTATACGAGTAGAGTTTCCATAAATATCAGAGTACAATACCCATGTTTCATCATTAGCTGCATCATTCATCGTATTTACAATTATATTATTGTTATCATCTTTTCTCTTGATTTTTACTTCTGTATTCATATCACCAATAAATGTCTCACCTGATTCTAGAAAAGCCACAACAGGGGTATAATTATTAGCTTTACTAACAATTTTCTTGTCTTTCACCAGAAGACCAATATGATGACCATACATTGTGTAGAACATACCATTAACTCCTGCTATAGCACCATTATCTTTTACCATGACACTGGTTTTCTCGAATCCATAGATCTTACTGAAAGATAATGCATTGGTTATTGATACACCAGGTTCTTCTAAGTCCACCTCAAGAGTATGGATTTGCTGTGTTCTATTATTAAGGGTTATATTCTCATTATTATAGATTACTGGGTCATTGTAAGAATATAAGTTCAATATTAGATTTATTATTATAATGAATCTTACTATAAACATTCAATCACCTTTTATGTGAATTGGATAAAAAAGGGGCTGTCTCAAAATACATTTTACGTCTACATTAAAAGAATATAGCCATAAGAATGTGTTGTGAGACAGCCTCTTAGTTTTACTTTAATGATTTAGATAACTGCTTATACATCATATCAGAAATTCCAATTCCGCTTCCTTCAGAAATTTCTTTTGAATACTCATCATATAACATATCTTCAAAAAGTTCTTCCCCTTGAGATTTTGGTATTAGACCACCACTATGAACTGTATTTCTCATTTCTTTGAACAACTGATTTACAAAATATTGTTCGAATTCTTTACAAGCCTCTTTTAATTGTTTGTCGTCTTCTTTTTTTACAGCTTCATTCAATGCAGCCTCAAAAGATTTACTTTCAATCTTCTCTTTTTTTTGCAGCAACATATTATTATAAGTATTACCATTAATACTTGATATATCCATAAGTCATTATCCTTTCACTCTATCTCTTAAGATTATTTGCTTGAGATAGCATATCATCGGAAGTCTGTATAGCTTTTGAGCTTACTTCATATGCTCTTTGAGCAACAATTAGATTAACCATTTCTTCAACCACTTGTACATTAGAGCCTTCCAACGAACCTTGTACAATCTGACTTTTGATTACATCTTCGTCATCTTGTTCTGAGATAGGATCTCCAGAAGATGATGTAGCTCTTAATAAGTTATTTCCCAAAGCTTCCAGTCCGTTAACGTTTCTGAACTGAACTACTTTTATTTTAGAATCCATAGCAATTACTTCATTGTCATTAGTTACATAACTGAATGAACCATCAGAACTAATATTAACTTTTTTAATATCAATATTAGAATCAAAATATATAGGTTCATCATTGACATCTTGTACTTGATATCCTTCAGATGTTATTAGCATCTGTCTGTCATCAACTAATGCAATCTTGAAACTCCCGTCTTTGGTATATACTTGTTCATCAGATTGGTCTTTTACTACAAAAAAACCATCTCCTGTAATTGCTAGGTCCAATGGATTATCAGTTTTTTGAATTGTACCTATAGTATAACTTCTAACTGTACCAACAGGTTTAACACCATGTCCCACTTGTAAATTTACTGGCTTCCCATTACCTTGTCCATCATTTCCAGCTTTTGCCATTGATTCATATAATAATGATTTGAATTCTAGTCTTTCCTTTTTATATCCTGTGGTATTAACATTAGCAAGATTATTAGATATAGTATCAACATTCATCTGTTGAGTTTTCATACCAGATGCTGCTGTATACAGTGATCTCATCATACTACATTCATTCCTTTCGAATTGCTAAAATATCTTTAAATACTATTCCCCACTCTACAATCTTCCTACTTCATTTACTGCTTTCTTTAATGTCTCATCTTGGGTCTGTATAACTTTTTGATTAGCTTCATAAGTTCGCATTACACTAATCATATCGACCATTTCTCTAACAGTATTAACATTAGAACTTTCCAAATATCCTTGAAGGATTTTTCCTCCAAAGGAACTTTCTTTCGTTTCTTCTGTTCTTTTATAGAGGTTATCCCCTATTTTTCTAAGGGATTCAGGGTTTTCAAAGTCTGTTAATAAAAGCTTATCTATCTCTTTATCATTGTAAAAAATAGTACCATTTTCTGATATTCTAACGTTATTACTACCACTAGGTAAGACTATTTTACCATTTTGTCCTAAAACATAGTTTCCCTCTTTAGTCATAAGTGTTCCATCTGTTGAAATAGTGAAGGAACCATCTCTAGTATATTTGGTTTGTAGATTTCCATCGGCATCTTCTACACCAATATTCAACATACCTGCCCCTAGTATAGCAACATTGTAAGGGTCATTAGTGGCTGTTGCTCCACCTTGTGAGTTATCTGTATAAACTCTTCCTACTCGACATCCAAGAGTCATTTTACCAATAGTTTCATTTCCTGGTACACTGGTATCATTGACTTTTTGCGTTAATACACTATCAAAAGATTCAATAATCACACCATCTTTTTTAAATCCTGTTGTATTCACATTCGCCAAGTTATTGGAGATAATATCCATTTTTTCCTGTTGCGCAATCATTCCATTTGAAGCAGTATATAAACCTCTTACCATGCTTTCACCTAACCTTTAGTTTTTCTGATTTGCCTGATATTCTACGTATTTTCCTGTTCCTATTGCTACACAAGTAATAGCATCATCTGCTGTTATTACATTAATGCCTGTTTTGTTTTCTATTAATTGATCAAGTCCTTGTAATAAACTTCCGCCTCCAGTTAAGACGATACCTCTATCAGAAATATCTGCTGATAACTCTGGTGGTGTTTTTTCAAGCACACTATGAACTGCTTCTACTATATTGGAAGTGGCTTCTCTAAGTGCTTCTTCTGTTTCTACAGATGAAACTGTTATAGTTTTTGGTAAACCTGTAATGAGATTTCTTCCTCTAACATCCATAGTCAATACTTCTGGTCTTTTATAGGCTGTCCCAATTTTAACTTTTATTTCTTCAGCTGTCCTCTCACCTATTAATAGATTGTGTTTCTTTCTCATATATCTAACTATGGCTTCGTCAAAATTATCGCCAGCAACTTTAATAGAAGTACTAACAACAGTACCTCCCAATGATATTACAGCTATGTCAGATGTTCCTCCACCTATATCTACAACCATACTTCCACAAGCTTTACTTATATCAATTCCTGCTCCAATAGCAGCTGCTATTGGTTCTTCAATAATCTCAACTTTTCTTGCTCCAGCTTGATAAGTCGCATCTTCAACAGCTCTCTTTTCTACTTCTGTTACACCACTAGGTACACAAACTGTGATTCTTGGTTTTCTTATTCGTTTACCTAAAGCTTTTGAAATAAAATATTTTATCATCTTTTCTGTTACTGTATAATCTGAAATAACGCCTTGTCTAAGAGGTCTTATCGCCACAATATTACCTGGTGTTCTACCAAGCATTCTTCTAGCTTCACTACCTACCGCTAATATTTTGTTAGTATCTCTATCTATTGCAACAACTGATGGCTCTCTTAATACAACACCTTTACCTTTAGTATATACGAGTACATTTGCAGTTCCTAAATCAATTCCAATATCTGTTCCAAACATTTGTCAATCCCCTTCCGTAGTTTAATTATTTATATTTTTTTAGATTTTTATACTTAAAATTTATATTATCGAGAATTATTTCAATATATTATGTCTGATTAAGCATTAATTTAAACCGTTATTAACTAGTATTTCCATATATAATATTATATACAAATACTACAAAATTTCAAAGGGGAAATTTATTAAATTTTTATTAATATCGGCATTTTTTGTACATTCTATTAGTTTAAGATAAAAAAATTTTAAAACAGCTTATATTTTATCAATAAAAAACAAAAAAACCGAGGAATACTCGGTTTTAATAAAGTGTAGGTCTCGTATTTGTATGAGTCATGTTAACATATTTCGCCCTTGTAGCTAAACCACCTCTAATATGTCTTTCAGATTTATTAATGTCAAGGACCTTTCTAGCTTCTAAAGCTAACCCTGGATTTATCTTACTAAGTCTTTCTGTTACATCCTTATGTACCGTTGACTTACTGATACCAAATTTCTTGGCAGTTTGTCTTACAGTAGCATTTGAAGTAATAATATAATTCGCCACCTCAATAGCCCTTTCCTCTATATATTGCTTCAAAACGAAATCCCCCTCGAATCATTGCTTAGTTAAATATATGGGATTTTGTTTGAAAATATACATATTTTTTTGTTATTAATTCAACTTTCCTGCTACAAAAACCTATTGCTATTTGCCCTTCAATTTTTATCTATTCCATTTGTAAAATCTTTTAATTTAAAATTAGTATCTGTGAGCCTGAATATCTTCTCAGCTTGTGATGTTACATATACTTCTTTTTCCTTAGTAATAAATACAGCATCCACGTTTTCCATATCCTCTACAAATTTATATCCTTCTTCTAAACCCATAGAGAAAATAACAGTTGATAAACCATCTCCATCTACAGAATAATCGGATATGATAGTAACACCAGCCAATTCATTTTCAACTGGATACCCGGTATATGGGTCTAAAATATGGTGATACTTTACTCCATCCTCTTCTAAGTATCTTTCATATATGCCAGAGGTAACCAAAGATTTTTGTCCTATTGTTGCAACTCCTATTTCTCTACCTCTTGTATTAAAAGGGTCCCTAATTCCTATTTTCCACGAATCCCCATTAGGTTTATTTCCTACAGTTAATATGTTACCGCCTAGATTTATTATTGCATGTTCTAATTTGTTTTGTTTTAGGTATTCAGACACTTTATCTGCTACATAACCTTTTGCAATTCCACCTAAGTCAATCTGGGTATCCTTTTTTAAGTATATTGTCAAATTCTCTTCATCGAGAAAAAGATTCTTATAATTAATTTTCTTTAGAGCATCTTTGATCTCTTTTTCTTCTGGTACTCTAGCATCCTTTGTACCAATACCCCATAGGCTTACTAGAGGAGCTATTGTTATATCAAATCTTCCTTCTGATAATTTTGAGTAGTATAATCCTTTTTTTATTATATTAAATGTGTCTTCTGATAACTTGATTTCTTGTATTTCATTGCTGTTTATTTTACTAATTTCACTTGTTGAAATATTTCTGCTTACTTTACTTTCTATATCAGAAATAATCTTGAATATACCCTCAAAATCTTCTTCATCAGCATTTTCACCATATATAGTAACTTTTACAAGTGTACCAAGTAAAAAAGTTTCATCTGATATTTTTTGATTCTTTTGATTGATGATATTACTGCATCCAACAAGTACAACTAATATGAAGACTACAAGTAATAAGATTCGTTTTTTCATGGAGTATCCTTTCTATTCGTGCTTTTTGGATTTTGATATGTACAATTATAACATAGTTTATTGAATTAACAAGATTATTAACATAATTAAGGAACTGTCCCATATTTTTAACGTTCATTCCAAAAGAATACGTATATTATATGAAACAGCCCCTTAATTATTTCCTTTTCAGGAGGCTAGATTAATATTACTTAATTAATTTTATAGGATCTATTGGTTTTTCATTGTTGGTTACTTTAAAGTATAAATGTGGAGCTAACAATACATGGTATTTAGAAGGTTTTTCTACTTGACCAAGTACCTGACCTTTTTTCACAAGATCCCCTTCTTTTACTGATAGTTGTTTATTAAGTTGTCCATAAGTTGTTTTATATCCGTTTCCATGATAGATTGTTACTGTTACTCCAGATTCAGGTTCAGTTTTTATAGTTTCAACTACTCCCTCAGCTGCAACCTTGACATCATTTCCAACATTTGCGGCTATATATAATGCTGGATTAATCTTATATTGGTCAAGAGTTTTGAAATAAACTGGTGTATCCATACTAAAAGGTATTAATATATCACCTTCTACAGGCCATAACATCTTTTCTTTTTCAGCGTTATAACTTATATTAGGTTTAACTACTGGCGCTATCTCTACCATTACTGGTTTTTCTTTTGCTATAAGTTCTGGATCAAGATGTTCCTCATAAGTATCTGGGTCACCATAATCTCCCTCGCCAACAACCTTTTCAGTATTTATTGTAATAGGATTAATAGCTTCTACAGTATCTGTTTCCTCGTAATCATTTTCTGTAAAATCTTCATTTGGTTCTAGTTCTTCATCATCTGTCTTATCATTCTCTACAAGATTTGAAGTTAATTCTTCAGTAGATTCATTACTAACCACATCACTATTTAGATTAGCAATTTCTTGTTCTTCTTCTTTAGGTCTAACCCATACTAAAATTGCAATTAAAAAGAGTGTTACACAACATGTGAACAAAGCAAAATAGAATTGCTTTCTTTTTATGTATGCAATTATATTCTTTAATTTCATCCAAATCACCTCTTATTTCTATTAAAAAATGTTAGTACTACTAGAAAAGATTTCTTTACTTTTGCTACAACTATATTATTACCAGAGATTGGATATTATATTCATACAAAAAAAAATATATCCTAAACCATGAAAAAGCCCTTAGTTCAGCCCTTCTACAGGTATAAGATATATATGATTAATAATTAGATGTTTATATGTATTTAACGTGAAATTACACTTACTGTTGTATTTGTATAATAATGTTCTAATATCTCTTTATAAGTATATCCTTTTTGTGCTAATGAATCTGCTCCATATTGACTCATACCAACTCCATGCCCGTACCCCTTACAGGATACCTCAATATTCCCATCCACCTTATCAATAGTAAAATTACTAGATTCCAGACCCAAATAACTTCTAACAACTTCTCCATCTAATATTTTATTACCTATCTGAATCTGATCTATATATCCTTCTTTGGTTCTACTAACAATTTGAATTTCATTTATTATTTCATCAGTATATGTCTGAAAATCATTTATATGTTCTTTGATCTTTGAAATAAAATCTTGTTGAGTAAAAATCTTCTTATGTAAGTATTCGGGTGAATTAATATCTTCCAAGCTGTCGACACTAACTAAATATGGAATTTCTTCTCCCCATACATCTTTTGCCGATTGAGTCGTACCTGCACTTGTTGAGTGGAATACAGCTTCAATTAAATCTCCTTCATAAACAATAACTTCATTATTTGTATTAACAACAGCATTTCTTATTTTATTATAATTCTTAGCAAAATTTTCTGTCCCCCAGCTTGCTTCCATATCTTCCTTGGTCAAATAAGTCTGTTCTTTCTTATTAAATATATGATTTGAATCATTTTGTATTTTTTTCAAAGTGAATGTTCTAGCTGCAACTGCTTGAGCTTTTAAAGCTTCATCATAAAAATTGACTGGCATTTCTGCTGCCACTACACCGATAAGGTAATCATTCAAATTCATATTTTTCTGTTTTTCTTTTACTAGGACTTTTACACTCTCTTTAATCTCTACATTTTGTTTCTCCCTTGGTATCCCTTTAATTACCGTAGTAATGAATATTGGAATAAAACAAATTATAAGGATTATTAATAGTATTGATATTATTTTCTCCCTCATCTTAAACCTTTCCTTCCAAAACGTCTATATTCCCCTTGTCCCAACTTTCAACATGTATATACTTATTTAGAATGAAGATATTAAGTACTCTCATGAGATATTTGATAAAAAGTAGTATCCTGTTAATTACTATACAAGATATTGTAATTAATACTTATTACAATATCTTGTATAAAGCTTAGCTTTTTTACTTTTCATATTAATCTCAAT